>CAYMYI010000003.1:20212-46196 GCA_964394585.1 uncultured Roseobacteraceae bacterium | reverse complement strand
CGGCGCGAGGGTGCCGTAATAAAATACGGAGTAACTCACCGGCGGTATAGCCTGCTCCTCCTACAATCCCTACTTTTACCATAATAAGCTTTGTTTTTTACGTAAAACCATACGCTTTAAAATTAATAGCGAACTTTGCGAAGATACATGTACTATTGTTTGCCTAGCATTCCCTCTTTAAAATTATCATGAGCGCAGCTTACTCACCCATTTACGTACGATGAAACCCTCTCAAAAACTTCCTCAAAAATTCACTGAACGCATTGCAGCCCAGTTAGGTAACAGTGCCTCCGAATTTTTGGAAGCGATTACCCACACTGAACCGATTACTTCCATACGTCTCAACCCGACAAAGCCCACTTTGCAGTTTGATGAGGCTCCCCCAGTGCCTTGGGCAAAACATGGGCGATACTTAGAAAGCCGTCCTTCGTTTGCAGCAGACCCCCTCATTTTTGCTGGTGCATATTATGTACAAGAAGCCTCTTCTATGTTTTTAGAAATGGTAATGCAGCATGCTTTACCTTTAGCCACTCCTTTACGCGTACTCGATTTATGTGCCGCTCCGGGTGGTAAAAGTACGTTACTGCTTTCTATACTTTCCGAAGATAGTCTACTAGTAAGCAACGAACTGATGCGCAACCGCCTCCCCTCATTGGTTGAAAACCTAACGCGATGGGGACACCATAACAGTGTGGTAACTTCAGGCGAAGCGGTGCAATTTCGAAGTTTACCGCAATTTTTCGATGCATTGGTCATCGATGCTCCATGCTCTGGCGAAGGAATGTTCCGCAAAGACTCTAAAGCGATTAGCATGTGGTCAGAAGGCTTGGTACAAAGCTGCTCAGCAACCCAACGGCAAATCCTCGACGAGGCACTTCCTGCACTTAAAGAAGGTGGAACGTTAGTGTATAGCACCTGTACATTTGCACCACAAGAAAATGAAGAAATCTTACAATGGCTTAGCGAAAAAGAAGCGTTCGAATCAGTGCGCATCCCGTTACCATTAACAAGCGGTATTGTAGAAGAAACGGTAAACACTCCACAGGGCACATTCTATGGCTATCGGTTTTATTTCCACAAAGTGAAAGGGGAAGGCTTTTTTATGGCATGCTTTCGGAAACAGACTAGCGTGGAAACACCCCCCAAGCCTAAAAAAACAAAAAAGAAAGGAAGTGGAAGTGGACAACGCCTTCAGTTTTTGCCTAAAAAATACAACGATGGTTTACGACAGTGGCTCAAAAACCCCGAAGAGCTTCTGTTGATTTTAGATGATGACATATTGCGCGTGTTGCCTCACTCTGTAAAAAAAGAAGCTGAGCAATTATACAGCGCTCTTCCATACAAGCGCTTAGGGCTAGAAGCAGGGAAATTCCGAAAAGGGGAACTAGTGCCAGCCCATTCGTTAGCATTAAGCTCCATAGTTGCCGAAACTATTCCACGCATAGCACTATCGTACGAAGAGGCAATCCGCTACTTACGCAAAGAGGAAATTATCTTGGCAGACTCTCCTCCCAAGGGGTGGGTACTCATGTGTTACCAAGGTTTAGCCCTGGGGTGGGCGAAAGTACTTCCAAACCGTATAAACAATTACTACCCTACAGAAATGCGTTTACGGAAAGATGTGCTATCATAACCTTTCTGTTTAATCGTTTTCAACAAAAGCCTTGGCGTATGCTCATCATTACCATTTTATTTTCATTCCTTTCAGATTCCACTACAGAGTGGCAGCTAATTCGAAAAGTGAATATCCCCGAAGTAGTTACTCTCAGTACCGATTTACAGCAGAACCTGTACTTACTCACCACCGAAGGCGAACTGTTACGGCACGACTCTACCTGCCGACAATCCGCGTTGTATTCACCTCAAAAGTTTACCCTCCCATCTCATATAGAAGCATGGAACCGCCTAAATACCATGCTTTTCTACCGGGAAAGTCAAGAATTGTGGTTAGTCGACCGTTTCTTGCAAAACACACACGAAGTGCCATTGCCCTGCCTCACCGACTGTTTCTTTACAGCCGCAACGCCCTCAGCGAGCGGAGGTGTGTGGCTATTCGATACTACTAACTTTCGTTTAGTTAATGTGAGTAACCAAAACCAAGTAGTATTTGAATGGCGTTTAGAGGCAATTCCTCAACTTAGCAGCGAGTTTGAGGTGGCTTTCTTGCGAGAGTACCAAAACCTGCTGTTTATAGCAGACCGAAAGCAAGGTGTTTTAATTTTTGATTTACTGGGAAACCTGCGGAAACAGCTTCCTACGACTGTTACTGAGTGGCTTGGCTTTACTGGCGAGACTTGTTACTGGCTTTCCGAAACCCAAGATACGTTAATTGTATTCCATATTTTTGAAGGCACAACCAGCCAAATATCTCTCCCACAAAAAGCTACCCATGTATTGTATTTTGGCGATACACTCTACTTGTTTAGCCCCAATCGGGAACTGATGAAATTTGTACATCCATGAGTTACTCTTCGTAAAACTCAAAGCCTTCTGCACTTACATAACCCTCGTTCCCTTGGCTTAACACCCACATTAAATTGTACTTAAAGGTGTAATCCCAACTTACGGGTTCTTCAAATTTGCAAGGGAGTAGCTCGTTACCCTTGCTGCCAATCACCCCCCAACGCCCATTGCGTTTTGCTAAACAGAATCCTTGAGTAAGTTTCACATCTTCGTATTTAAAAGGGGTTACCGTTTCGCCTTTTCGATTAATGAATGCCCATTTGCCATTTAACTGCACACCGGCAAGTCCATTTTCAAATTCCGTAGCGGCATCGTATTGCAATGGTGTAACCTCTTTCCCGTTTCGGTCAATAAACCCTAATCTTCCATTAGCGCTTACTTTACAAATTCCCCCGTAAAAAGAGTACGTTAAGCCTGGCAGTTGGGCATCATCAAATACTTCCATTGGGTCAGCCGGAGGGTCGTACGCAAAAGGAGTAATTTCCTCGCCGTTTATTCTAACAAATCCCCATTTTTCCCCTTTTGCCATTAAAGCAAGGTCGTCTTCAAAGTACACATGTAACCCTCGATGATACGCCTCGGTGTATAGCGTAGGTACGATCGTTTTTCCCAAAGGATTGATAAAACCGTACTTTCCATTTTTTTTCACAAGGGCGTAAGGCTCGTAAAAAGGGGTAACGGCTTCGTAGTCGAATGGTACTATGATATTTCCTAAGGTATCGATGTAACCATACTTACCACCCTGAGCCACTTTAGAAAGCCCTTCCATAAAGAACATTTCTTGCATGCTATTAGGGAAGTCTTCAAACTGAAAATCGATAGCAACGCCTCCAGAGAAATTGAGGAATCCCCACTTTCCACCTTGCTTAGCTGCGATTAATCCATTTTCTGGGCGGCCTACGGCTTCATATTGAATAGGGATGACCTCTTCGCCGGCTTGGTTAATAAATCCGTATTTACCGGCTTGCGATACTCGGGCAAATCCGTTGTAAAAAACACTACTTTCAGTATAGGTGCTAGAACGTTCTTCACCGCTTTTATCAAGCACTACCCACTCGCCATTACGCTGTAGTGGGCGATTAAATGTAAAGTTAGAAGGGATGTAATCGTAGGCGGGAGGCACTACTACTTCGCCGTTTAAATCAATAATTCCATATTCTTTACCGGCACGAACTACGGCATAGCCTTGGTGAAATGGCATAATTTCATCGAACTGAGGTTTGAATACAACCTCAAGCGTTGCTGAAAGGGCTATCCCTATTTTATCGCCTTCTTTAAACCAAAACAGGGCTGACTCGGCGCGAAAAGTACCTACATCTTCGAATGAAGGGGGAATTAGCCGTTTTTCATCTGGTAAAAACACGCCCCATCCTTTTTCGTTTTGAAGTTTAATGCCATTTTTCAAAAATGAAAAATTTGTATAAGCAAAATCAGTTAAGATATTCCCTTGTGTATCTATCACCGCGTATTTTCCTTTTTTTTGTACTACGGTTACTCCCTGTTGAAATGGGAAAGCCGCTTCGTATTGCAATCCAATCACTACTTTGCCATTGCGATCAATAAAGCCAAAGCGTCCTTCTTTGCCCACGAGCCCACGGTTTTCCGTGAAGAAATCTGCATAACTATACTTAGGTTTAATTACCAGGTTGCCTTTTCTATCGCTATAGCCCCAGGCAGCTCCTTTACGGTATGGCACTAGATTTTGTGCAAAACCAGCAACACTGGTTACCAAACAAACAATGAGGGTGGTTATGTAAGACTGATGCATACTAAATACTCGTTAAACCGAAACAGGTATCGGCTGTATATCTTCGGAAAATGATTCTCGTATTTCTTCTAGCACTTCATGCACGGCTGCCACCTCGTTTGCCTCTACCAAACGCTTGCGATAGGGCTTGAACCCGTTGATTCCTTTAAAATATGCCGTGTAATGGCGGCGCATTTCAAAAATGCCTTTGCGTTCGCCTTTCCATTCCAAGGAAAAGTCAAGGTGGCGGCGGCATACATCGAGGCGCTCGGCCAGTGTAGGTGGCGGCAATTTTTCCCCTGTTTTCATAAAGTATTTGATTTCCTTAAAAATCCAAGGGTATCCTATTGCACCACGGCCAATCATGATACCGTCAATGCCGTATTTATTTCGATTTTGTAACGCGATTTCAGGGCTGTCTACATCGCCATTTCCAAAAATAGGAATGTGGATATCCGGATCTGCCTTTACCTCTGCTATAAACTCCCAATTTGCCTCGCCTTTGTACATCTGTTTTCTGGTGCGCCCATGGATGGTAAGTGCTTGGATACCTACATCTTGTAGGCGTTTTGCTACTTCGCGAATGCGTATGGTGGAGTCATCCCAACCGAGGCGCGTTTTTACGGTTACTGGCAGTTTTGAGATTTTCACAATCTCCTCAGTCATTTTTTGCATTTTGGGTAAGTCGAGCAAAATACCTGCACCTGCGCCTTTACAGGCAACTTTTTTCACCGGACAGCCATAGTTGATATCCAAAATCTCAGGATTAGCCTCCTGTGCAATGGCAGCAGCTTCGCGCATCGAATCGATATTCTCACCAAAAATCTGAATGCCAATGGGGCGTTCGTAATCGTAGATATCGAGTTTTTGAACACTTTTGTATGCATCTCGAATTAGCCCTTCTGCCGAAATAAATTCGGTATACATCAAATCTGCACCATTTTCCTTGCAAACCGCGCGGAAAGGAGGGTCGCTTACATCTTCCATTGGAGCTAACAACAATGGGAATTCCCCTAAATCTAAATTACCTATCTTTGGCATATCCTTCAAAAATTAAGATTGACTGCTTTTATAAAGCCTTTTAGCTGCGTATTGTTCTTTAAAGCTCTGCATGTATTCATACAGTTAAATAAATACAACAGGTTCAGGCTTTTGTTATTTAGCATTATTGAGTAAGCAAAATTACAAGGTACATGGAAGGCGCACAAAAATCAGCCCCTTATCGGCATTGGGTTTCGTTATTATTGGTGGCGATGGCACTTCTAGTAGGCTTGTTTATAGGCAGCTTGGCGAGTTTAATAGTGGGAAAGGCACTGTGCATTGCTTTTGGCAACCAAGTCGACATATTTGCCCTTGCTGAAAACCCGACAGCCTACCCAGGGTATCAGCCTGTACTCTTAGCCATGCAAGGAGCTTATAGCCTTGTGGCGTTTTTAGTTACGCCGTTTTTTACCATCAAGTGGCTCGATCAGTTTTCGCTCCCTTCTTTACATTTCAAAAAGATGCCTTGGGCAACGCTAATTCCGTTTACTTTACTCATTTTATTTGTCTATTTTCCATTCAGCAGCTTCCTTGTAGGGCTTAACCAAAACATTCAGTTCCCTGAAACGTGGAAAGCATTGGAGCAAGCTCTACGCCAACAAGAAGACTACCTGCGTGAAGTAACGCTCTACCTCACCTCGTTCGACACAGTATGGCAATACGCCCTGGGAATGCTAGTAATAGCAGTAATCCCCGCTATTGGCGAAGAATACGTATTTCGTGGGTTGCTTCAACACCGATTACAACTACTCACTAAAAATGTACACATTGCTATATGGGTAGGAGCGTTTGTCTTTAGCGTATTTCACCAGCAATTTTATGGTATATTGCCCAGAATGGTACTTGGTGGCTTATTTGGCTATTTATATATTTGGTCAGGGTCTCTTTGGATACCCATTATTGCACACTTCTTTAACAATGGGTTCACTCTGAGCATGATGTACCTGTATGCTACCGAGGGCACCTCGTTCGATATAGAAGAAGCAGAAAATGTACCTTGGCCATTGGCTTTGCTTTCGTTCGCTCTTATCATAGTATTGCTTCGCACATTCCAAAAACGGTATGATAAACGCCCTGAAAAGTAATTGCCTGTAAACATTCACTATGAGAAGAATAAACCATGAAAGGATGGGTAAAAGTATTTAGCACTCCCGATGTATTTCGTGCCGAAGCCGTGAAAGCTACACTTATCTGGCACCAAATAGGGGCGGTGGTAATCAATAAAATCGATTCTTCATATAATGATTTTGGAGAGCGCGAGGTATATGTGGAACAAGCCAATGTGGAACACGCCAAAAAAATTATTGAAGATGAAATACGATTTGAGGAGTAGATCAGAGTTAACCCAGCGTATTGTAGCCGCAGTGCTTGGCGCTATTATTATCATAGGAAGTATTTTATGGAATGAATGGGCCTATTTTGGAGTATTTTTCATCATTTGTGCATTCTGCCTGCATGAGTTTTACCAACTGATGGGCCTCGATGGCAACTTGCCCCTAAAAACCTACGGCACACTAAATGGACTTTTTTTCTTTACGCTTACTTTTTTGGTAGAAAAGCGGCTAGTGCCCGATAAATACTATTTACTGGTTTTTTTGAGCCTATCGGCAGTATATCTTATTAAGTTATACATAGCGCGCGATCCTCGCCCTTTTACCAGTATCGCCTACACGTTCTTAGGAATTGTGTATGTGGGTATACCCTTTGCGCTGCTGAACATGTCGGTTTTTTACGATGGAAAATACCATTATGAGGTAATCATTGGCTCACTCTTCATTTTATGGGCAAGCGATACGGGCGCCTATTTTACCGGTCGTCTATTTGGCAAACGGAAACTATTCGAGCGCGTTTCTCCTAAAAAAACTTGGGAAGGTAGTTTTGGGGGTGGTTTTTTTGCCCTGTGTATGGGGTTGCTGTTTTCCAACTATTTTCATTCGCTAAATTTTGTGCAGTGGATTTGCATTTCAATCATCATCGTAGTGGCGGGTACGTATGGCGATTTGGTAGAATCGCTCTTTAAACGGAGTATTCGTATTAAAGATTCCAGTAAATCAATCCCGGGGCATGGCGGATTTTTAGATCGTTTCGATGGCTTACTTATCGCTTCGCCTTTTATTGTTGCTTTTATCCGCCTATTCCCATAAAAAGAACAGGAAATAAAAGTAATTTGAGTTACTCATTCCGCTCCAATGCACCAATATCGGGTAAAGCATCGCGTAATTTTCGTTCTAAATCGTCAGAAATCCCCTGTATGAGGATACCAGCATCTTTGGCAGGGCTAAGTGTATCCAGGGCAAAAAGTTGGTCTGCCGGTACGCCTTGTATCACAGGGCCAATATTTAGCAAATTGTTGTTTATATCGAGTTCGGTGTTTTGTGTACGAAGCAGACTATGAGAAATCGTTATGTTAAAAGCATTATTTCCCGAAGGCACAAACACAATTTCATCTTCTAAGCTTCCCCAAACAATCGTATTGACCATTTCAAAGGATAGGTCTTCTTGGAACACTTCTGTTTCGGTAGCCTCAAAGAAATCGGATAAGAGCACGGAAGGCTCATCGCGAATAAAATCGAATTGATAATTGAGCAAGGTGTTATGGTGCAAGGTGTAATTGCCCCCTGCCAGGCCTGCAAAGGTATAGCGTGCACAATTGCTTATTACCGAATTATAGAGGTATACATCGGCAGAAAAGCATTGAATACCTGCCAAACTCATGTTTTGAATAATGCTATACCCCACGGAAACATCGGGGGTATTGTCTTCGTCAGGCGTACCGATGTATAAACCAAATACAGCGTTTTTAATTAGTGCATGTTCTATCTGACTGCCTTGGCTACCTTCTAAGAAAAAAACACCATTCCACTGACCTGCTACATCTTGGTAGCGTTCTTCGAGGCGTACTCCTTGGAAGGCAACGTTTTTATCAACAGTGCCTTCAACCTGTAGCGAGCCTGCTACAAATAGCGCTGCCCCTGGGTTCATGTGAATGGTAGTACCGGCTTCAATGGTTAAAGTGCAGCCTTCGGGTACGAGTAGCGAATCGTATACCACGTAGGGCCGGGTAGAATTCCAAGTAGTTTGGCAGGGCAGTGCTTGTAGCCCTCCTCGGTAAAATACGGCATCTTGCCCCCATGCTACTATTTTCACATCTTGTACGTTCCCATTCGTTTCAAAAACGATAGAATCTTGCACCACAAAAGGGAGGTCTTGGTCTTGAGGGTCAATCTCCACCGTTGCCAAAATCAGTAAGCTATCCTTTCCTAAAAGTCGTATATTTTCAGCTTCGTTGGTAGGCATCCCGTTAATCGTGAGCGAAAACGGAGAGCCTTCGGGCATCCCTAGGCGAATCCGCTGTATTTCAATAGCATTGGCAGAGGGGTTGCGCACCGAAAGCCGCTTCGTTACACTTCCTAAACTGGTAAACACGGTATCAAAAAAAACGGTATCGATCGAGAAGGACAGATCAATCGAATCAGTTGTCAGTATTTCATCTTGAGGCTCACATGCCATACAGAAAAGGGCAACGATGCTCACACTCCAAACAGAATAGATAAAAGCAGAAGATAATCGCCTCATGGCATTGCTAACTGGGTTGAACGAAAAACAAAGGTACAGAAATCTTCCTGTTAGCGGTCTGATTGTAAATAGCGCTTGTAGGCATCTTTTGGGATTTTCCCACTTTCTTTAGGAATTTCCGGTTTGGGTTTTACCCACGTTAAAAAGCCTTTGCGCCATGCATATGCAAGCCCTATTGCCAACAAGAAGATAAAAAGGCTCATTTCGGCAAAAGCATATACCGACCACCACCCCTTGGTTGCTGCTTGGTAGGTTTCGTTTCCAAAAATGGTTGCCCAAGGAAACAAAAACACAATTTCTACTTCAAACAGAATAAAAATGAGTGCTACAAGGTAAAACCGAACATTAAACTGACCCCAAGCGCTCCCAACAGGATTTTCGCCCGATTCGTATGTCGTTAATTTTTCCACATTAGGCCGGCTGGGGCGAATAAGCCGAGCAACCAACAGCCCAATGGCAGGAAATACTAATGCCGTAAGTACAAACAAAAATGCATAACCGAATTGGGAAAGTTCTGACTGCATACAAGAGATAACCTTTATTCGCCGAAGCTACAAAAAATCGGCATAGAATGGTTTGGTGCTAAAGCGTATCTGTATTGAAGCGTTAGCTTTTATGAAATTTCAGAATCGACTTTCCCAAAGTAAATCGTTCTGAGAGCGTCATAGAGTTAAATTTTTCGGCGGCATCCTGAAAGCAATTAAATATATTTGAAATACCCACAATGCAATGTCGCTTTGAAAAATATACTGAAAACATACCAAAAACGCTTAACCAACCTAAGCGGGCGCAACAAATCGTTGTTGTTATTGAACGCTACCAAGGGCAATTTTGTGGATATCAAAAATTACCATTACGTATTTAAAGATTCCGCCTTTTCGATTATCGCCAAGTTAATTGAGCGCAAAAACGAACGAATTGTTCTATGCCCTACACTCGATAGCCGCGACGAAAAAGCCAACCAAGCTAGCCGCGATTTACGAGCACTTTGGCGAACCGAACGCTTTTTGTTTGAAGAACAAGGCGTTCGCGACCTTTACGTAGGCTACCCTTGGGTGTATGGTAAATTGATGAACGACGCCCCAATCCGCTGCCCGCTCTTGTTTTTCCCGGTGCAGCTTCGGCAAGAAGCCAACATATGGACATTACGCCTCCGCCTCGACGTAGATGTGAGCTTCAATAAAACGTTCCTTTTGGCATGTTCCCATTTCAATGAAATCAGTTTTGAAGAATCGTTCCTCGAAACTGATTTTAGCGATTTCCCCCGCGATAGTCAAGATTTCCGCACAGCACTGTACCATCTGCTCGAAGACTCTCCCCTCGAAATCAATTTCAACCAAAAAACTTTTGAAGACCACCTCCAGCCTTTTATCAAATTTCGCCGGAAAGAATACGAAGCGGCTACCGAAACAGGCAAGCTCAAAGTACAACCCGAAGCGGTATTAGGGATTTTCCCTCAAGCAGGCTCGTATCTATTCCCCGATTATGAAACCCTCATCCAAAATAACAGCATTAGTAGCTTAGAAGATTTTTTCATCCCTGCGAGTTTGAAAGAAACGGCAGTTACACGCAATAGGCAAGAGGAATCGGTTACTACGCCATACCCCCTAGATGCCGCTCAAGAAGAGGCAATCATGTCGGTAAAAAATGGGCGCTCCATTGTAGTGCAAGGCCCACCGGGTAGTGGTAAATCGCAAATGATTTGCAACCTAATTGCCGATAGCCTAGCCGACGGCAAAAATGTATTGGTGGTATCCCAAAAGCGGGCAGCACTCGATGTGGTGTACGATCGCCTCCATGAAAAAGGCATCGACGAGTTCGCCGTACTTATTCACGATTTCAAAAGCGACCGTAAGCCTACCTACGAAAAAATTAACCGACAGATTAACAATTTAGAACGCTTCATTAAAGATAATAACAGCCTCGATGCCATTTATTTGGAACGGCAGTTTTTGCAAACAAGCCGCGAAATTGAGCAGATTGTAGAAGAACTCGAAGCCTTCCGCGAAGCCCTATACGATACTACCGATGCCGGCATTTCTGCCAAAGAACTTTACTTACTAAGCCAAGACGATGCCCCGACCATAAAACTAAGGCGCGAGTACAAGTACTTCCCTCAGCAGAAACAACATGAATTCCGCAACACATTGCGATACTATTTATCGTTTGCACACCGATTTGAAGTAGATGGCTACCCCTGGCGCGATCGGCTCAGTTTTGCACAACGTACCGTAGAAGACCAAGAGGCAATCCGCGATGCCGTAGCTGATATCATTCCATTTTTTTCGGCACTTTCGAAAAAAGTGCACGATATCATTTCGATGCACGTGGATCTGGATGAATGCGAGTGGTTGCTGAGCCGTGAAGACGATTTCCGCCGTTTACTCAATATGTTAGAAGACGATAAGGTCTTCAAATATTTCAAACAAGCCTTATTATTCGCCAATGCCGATTCGCTTTGGCTTACAAACCGAAAAACTAATTTATTGAGTGCTTTCGGAGAGGAAGGAGTCGAAAAGTCGCTTGATAAAAAAGAGATAGGCGATTTTTTAGAAAAACTCGAGCAAGCTATCCGTGCTCAAAAAAAATGGGTCGACCGCGCCAAATGGAAAATGTTCTCCAAAGAGAAAGAGCAAATCGCACAAGTATTACAAGCCAATGGTATTACCGACCACCCCGAGCCTTTGCAGCACCTTATGCGCATGTTGGAAAACCGGATGAATTTAGAGCATAACCTGACCAAACTCGCAGGCTATCCGTTTCTGATTGAACGCCCCGCTACCTTCGAAAAAGATGATTACGAAGCATGGATCGACTTACATATCCAAGCCCTGAAGGCAAAAGAACTTTTTGCCTCTTTGCGCAACGGAGTTCGGTATTTAGAGATGGAAGAACTTACGTTCGATGAGCTTTTCAAAAAGATTGACTTTATGCTTGCCGTAGTGAAAGATTTGCCCAAACGAAAAGCCGTTTGGGAACAGCATCTTTCTACAATACAAATCCGAAAATTGATTAGCGGCGATTTACAAACCGAAGCTATGCTCGAAGCATTAGAAACCGATTTTGATGCTCTTTGCGAATTCGACATTTTACGAAGTAAACTACAAGCCCACGAAACTGATTTGATTGAAAAACTCAAAGAAGGGCAACCTAATTTGGAAACCGAAGCAACCCTCCAGCTTTTCGATAATAGCATCCGCACAGCGTGGATTCATCATCTTGAAGCAAAATACCCAGTGTTGCGCATTGTTTCGTCAGGCAAAATCGCACAACTCGAAACGCGTTTGCAGCTACTAGTGGAAGAGAAACGCAAGCTTAGCCGCGATATCGTACTGATGAAAGCACGCGAACGCACATATAAAGAAGTAGAATACAACCGCCTCGAAAACCGCGTAACCTATCGCGATTTACAACATCAGGTAAATAAAAAGCGGCAAATTTGGCCGTTACGCAAACTGATTAGCAGCTTTTCACACGAGCTGCTCGACTTAATCCCTTGTTGGATGGCATCGCCCGAATCGGTTTCAGCAATTTTTCCTTTAGAAGAACTATTCGACTTGGTTATTTTCGATGAAGCCTCGCAATGCTTTGCGGAGAAAGGAATCCCCGCTATGTTCCGTGGAAAGCAAGTGGTAATCACCGGCGACAGTCAGCAACTTGCCCCTTACGATTTATACCGCCCTCGGTGGGAAGAAGACCAAGACGATGACCCCGCCCTCGAAGTAGATTCCCTCCTCGATTTGGGTGTTCGCTATGTCCCTCAGCAATCGCTTGTAGGGCATTATCGCAGTAAGTTTCCGGCTCTCATTCACTTTTCCAACCACACCTTTTACGAGGGTAAACTCCGCATGGTGCCACACTTCGACGATTTTACTCGCCACGACCCTGCCATCGAGTACGTAAAGGTAGAAGACGGAATTTGGGAAAAACAAACCAACCGTGCCGAGGCAGACCAAGTAGTAGCTCTCACTCAAAAATTATTGCGGCAGGGAGAAGAAGAAATTGGCATAATCACCTTTAATTTCCCCCAACAAGAACTGATTCGCGATTTACTCGAAGAAGCCAATGTTGCCCTTCCCGAACGGCTGTTCATCAAAAACATAGAAAATGTTCAAGGCGATGAACGCGATATCATCATTTTTTCGGTAGGATATGCCCCTTCCAAAGATGGGAAAATGCGCCTAATGTTTGGCAGCCTTAGCATGGAACACGGCGAAAATCGTATGAACGTGGCAATTACGCGCGCACGAACAAAGGTCTATGTTGTTAGTAGTATTTTCCCTCATCAGCTCGCCGTAGAAGATGCCCTCCATAATGGGCCGAAAGTTTTAAAAGCCTACCTTCAATATGCTTATGATGTCTCAGAAGGTAAGCAGCGAATATTCCGCGAAGACCCTCAAGAACAGAAACACAGCCTGACCTTGGCACCTCTGTTGCAATCGCTGCATAATACTTCGTATGAGTTACCACAAGACACTAGTTTTGCCGACTTATCGTTAGTTGTGCGCAGTATGAGGCAACCTCAGCTAATCCTCACCGACGACCACCTCTACCACGAATCGCTTTCTGCCAAAGATGCCCACGCATATACCCCTTTACTTTTTGAGCATAAAGGATGGCGTACCCGCCGCTTTTACAGCCGACAGTATTGGAAGCAACGTGATGTTTTGGAAGAAGAACTCACTCGTATATTGGGCAAATTCGGGGCGAAGGAATAATTCCGTTGCGATTAGTTGAGCTTTGCAATGTAGTTTAATCCGTTTTTTATGTATAATAAGTTGAATTCAAACCCTCTCCTTTTCGATAAAAATTCTTCGCCAAATCTCAAAAGTAGTTAGCATCCATAGCAACAATCCGTGGCGTTTTAGCCCCGATTCGCTATCGTAGCGCAACAGCCGCCGTACCACATCCGAGTTGAACAAGCCAATTTCCTCTATTTTCTTGGAGTGGAGCAAGTGTTTGGCATATCGTTTCATCTCGCCCTGAAACCAATATTGCACCGGTACACGCATACCACTTTTAGGACGTTCTACTACCGCAGGAGGCAGATCTGAGGCAAAAGCTCTCTTCAAAATGTATTTTTCTATTCCTTTTTGAAGCTTTAAGGTAGAAGGCATTGCCAAACTGCTTTCTACAATTTCGCGTGTGAATAAAGGAGAGATTGGGGTAAGTTGATGCGCTCCGAGCATACGCTCAACTTTCGGTAAAATAAGATGAGCTCCTTTTAATCGCATATTGATAATCATGAGTTTATCAAGAAAATTGGCAGGGCGTTTATCTTCCAGAAAAGGTATAAGTATCTCTTCAAGGCGTTTAGTCCCTTCTGCTCCGTTCCATATATTGGGTAACAATAATTCATTCAAGGTAGTGAACCCTCTTCGGTACGAGGCAAGGTAAGCATTGGCGCGTTCTCGAACATTACTGGTTCCTCCTGCATACCAGTGCCCTAGCATCATCGGGATATTCTTAGGCCCGCCAAAGCAGGGGTCGCCACCTTCTCCATTAAAAATCAGTTTACAGTATTGGCGAGCATATTTTGCCAACTCAAAGTTTGGGACGGTAATCGGATCGCCAACAGGATCATCAAGGTACCAGATTGTTTCTCGGAGCGAAGGCAAAAAATGTTTCGGGCGAATGAGCACTTCATGGTGTTCGGTTTGGTGCTGCTCGGCAACCATAGCAGCAAATGCTAGTTCGTTTTGGTATTTCTTTCCGAAATGAATAGAAAATGTAGGAACTCGATGCGGCAGCAGATGCTGTACTCGGGCGGTAATAAGGCTCGAATCAAGCCCGCCGGATAGGAATACCCCCACCGATTGTGTGCGAGCCATTGCGCGTGAAATCTCTGCATCCACTTCGTTCCGTATGCGTTCGCACCAATAGTTTTCGCTAGCTTCTTCTGCTTTAGGAATGGCTTCGCATTCAAAATACCGGTGCACCGTAGGGCTGCCTCCTTTCCTATAATGTACGTAACTCCCTGCGGGCACTTCGTACACATCTTCTAGCATAGTTTCACCCAATGGTAAAAAGCTGAATGTAAAGTATGTAGCAATGGCTTGGCGATGAAGCTTTGCTTCGAACTGAGGATGCGCCCAGATACCCTTCACTTCTGTTGCAAAATAGAAGTGCCCGTTCTGGTAGGCATAAAAAATCGTACGACGCCCAACCGGGTCGCGAAAAATCCATAGATCTTGCCCCTGTTGAAAATACAATGTAAAAGCGCCGCGCAGTGGAAATAACACTTCAATACCATGCTGCATGAGTTGTTCTAAAAGCTCTTCTGCTTGCCATGTCTTACCCTGTGCATCGCGTACTTCGCCGGCAATGCCTAGAGCACTATCCGATTCTGCTCGGCTGGCTGCACTTGAGAAAGGAGAAATGGTAGGGTCGAAAGGGGAAAGACCTACTAGTGTAAATCCTTCTGTTGAAGAATGATAAAACGAACGAGTTCCTCGGTGCTGCAACACTGCCTCCATGGCCTCTATCGATGAGGGAACTGAAGTTGTATGTCCTGCGATACCTCCCACCATACCGTTTACTTATTGCCCAACTGATTTTGCCTTTTCTTTATAGAATTGAGCCTTCTCACGATCCTTTTTATACTGATAGTATCGCATAAGCCCCTCATATATTTGTTCCCAATATTCTTCGGTGTATAGCAAGCCTTCGTATGGTTTTAAAGCCTGTTCGGCTATGCTATAGTATTCGTAAGCTTTCGAATAGTTTTGAATATGCAGCTCGGCAAGTTGCCCTTTTAAAAAAAGTGCTATCGTTTGGTAAAACCCAGGTGTACAGACTTTTTCAAACTCATTCAACTCTTTTTGGGCATCTTCATAAAATTCTAGTTTTACTAAAAGGCGGATATAGTTTGCCCGAAACCAAAGATTTTCAGGGTATTGTTTGGCAAGGCGCTGCATATACACAATCGCCTGTTCGGGGTTTCTTTCATATTTACCATAAATAATGGAAAGGTAATTTAGTGCTTCGGGCACACTAAACACGCCATGATTTACTACATACTGCAATTGTTCGATTCCTTTGGCTTTATCGCCCGACTCAAACAACCAGGCAAAGGGTTTATAAATAGGATATTTCTCGGGATAAGCTTCGCGGAAATAGTTGTAGATACCTACCATAAAATAAAACTCTACGAACTCTTCTTTCAACTCTTTAGCTCTTTTGGTGAACTTGTACACACTTCGAGCTTCTCCTACGGCTTTAAGTTTTTGCCCTGCGGCTGAATAATAGCGCATTAAAATACCGGTAGAAGTAAGATTAAAAAAAATGGCTTCCCAATTATCTTCGTTTGATTCGAGCATCGTTTCGCAAACCTTTTGGGTTTCTATCATAAGCCGAATATGCTCTTGGTATGCTGGCGAGTCGAGCGCTGTGGGGATGTTTTGCCAGAAATAGCGCATCCCTTCTAAAAAAGAGTATACAGGATGCGCCTGATGAGTCTGCTTAATTTGATCGATGTACCACTGTGCCGAATCGAATTTCCAATGGTAAATACACGTAATAGCCCCCTTGGCATTTGCCATTGCATGGGCATCGGAGGCTAGCTTTGGTACTTGTGCCTGAGCACTAAAGAATGCTCCCCACAAAAAACCTACGCTTACAAACCAAACAATCTTATGGGTAAATGACTTTACTAGTAGCATATTTGCTTCGTTTCACTGCCGCAAAACAATCAATTTCTGTTTACAGTTTAACTATCAATAAATTTTTTTAACCCTTTTAGGCGATACAGTGAGGTTACGTTTAATTTTTCATTTAAAGAACAAAGGGGCGATTCTCCCTTTCCACCACCAAAAATTGGTCTCTGATCTTATTCATACCCTTTTGGGCGAATCCCACGAAAACTTATATAGTTTTTCAGGAGTGAAAGGACAAACCAAGGTAGGGCGCGAGGGTCTTCATTATTTCTCCAAAAAAGTAACGATTGTGTTTTCTTGTTTGGAACCTGCCCTTGCTGAACGAATTGTAGAAGCCGTTTTTAGCCGCGATCACTTCGTGTTGGGCAATTTGTTGCTCGAACCTGATTCGGTAGAAGAAGAAGTACTTTCATACGATTTTAACCATAAAACACCTTTTTTGTGCATTTCGCCGATGGTTTTGCGAAATACGAATAACAACCTAATCAATAAGGAGTTTATCCACCCTTCGATGGATCAATTTTCCGATTTGCTGTACGACTCCACTATGGATCGGATGGAAAAATCGGGGCATTACACAAGCGAAGAAATCACCTCGTTCTACAAATTTCAGATACTCCCCGATATGGCGTATCTGGAAAAAATTAGCCGTACCTCTAAAAAGTTTGCTCGAATTTACTCTTTAATTGTAGATGGAGATGTGAAAGAACTCCGCGGTTATACACTGCCTTTCACACTTTTTGCCGACCCTAAGGTGCTTAACTTCCTGTATTATTCAGGAATTGGCGAGATGACCCAACATGGTTTCGGTATGATTGATTTGGTAGAGAAGCACCGAATCAGGCGTGTACCTATCCGCGAGTCGCAACCCTCGTTGAAAGAATTCAAAGAATAAACGGAGTAGGTGAAAAGCATATAATAAACACAATCAGCGAAATCCACCCAATAAGTTTGCGTTGCCAATTCAAAGGAGCGTCGTACAAAGCAGGGGGATGGTACACTCCTAACACGCGCCCTATGAGCAAACCAAACAATAGCCAACCGGGGTAACCCTCTGCCGTAGGAAATACCAAATTTGTAAGAAACTGGGCGGTATAAATTCCGACAACTAACAGCAGTACATTTTGCTTAGAAGGAAGTGTACGCTGGAATATCCAATACAAAAAAGCTACATATAATGGGCTATACAACAACAGATCTTCAACGGGCTGCTGCACCGAAAATAGCCCTAAGCCGGCGAAATAAATAAAACAGCTAAATAGAACTATAGACGCGGTGCGGTTTCGCTTAAAGCCAATAAGCCCATAAAGAATGTGCCCGCCATCGAGTTGCCCAATGGGAATGAGGTTTAAGGCGGTAAAGAAACAGGCTAAAAACCCAGCCAATAAAAAAGGATAATGAATCATTTCTTGTGGAGGAGGAATCCGAGAAGGGTCTTCTACCACAAAGTGCTTAAAAAACTCGAACAATAGATTGGTTCCTAATGCCAAGCCTGCACCCTCGGGAATATCTTCGTAGACATATTGAGGGTATTCGGCACCATACTGAGCATACTCCGGATGGATTTCAAATACGTATTCGATAGGTGGTAAATGGGTAAACCCGTAGTAGATTACCCCTAGTGCTAACACAAACCCTGCAAGAGGTCCCGCAACTCCGACATCAAAAAACTCCTTCCGCGAATTAAGCTGACTTTTAATTTGGATAAATGCACCCATGGTCCCGATGCTTGGACCCAAGCCAAAAAACCATACCGGGATATAATACGGTAAGGTTACCTTCAGATGATAGTATTTAGCCATGAAATAATGCCCAAACTCATGTGCTGTAAGAATTGCCAGAAAAGGCACAGAATAGTACAGCCCTTGCTGAATATCGCCCCAAGTAAGCCCGGTAAAGGCAAAGGCTTTGCCTGTAATCCATTCGGCCCCTGCAAGCGTAGTAAATACAAACGTAACGATAAATAGTGCAAGGTGAATGCCGTATTTTTTCATATGAACAGCGTAAGCGTTGAGTACATATAGGTTCGTATTCTTATTACCACTTGAGGTCTTCTTTGTTTAGAAAAGCATCAATTCCTCGTTGACAGTCGGGGGTTTGCCTAGCTTTCGCATTTTGCTCAGCAGCATACTGAAGACCTTTTTCGAGAGGTAATGTTTGCACATGGGCTATCATTTGTTTGGTAAGTTGCATCGAGGTTGCCGAGTTGTTCTCGCAGAGTTTTTGGGCAAATGCTTTTACTTGAGTAGCTAAGGCATCTTCAGCGAATATTTTGTTGATAATCCCATATTGAAGTGCCTGCTCTGCTGTGATCAAATCGCCGGAAAGTAATAACTCTTTGGCACGTCCTTCGCCAATTTTCCGCAATAAAAATACCTTGACTAAAGCCGGAATAAACCCTATCCGCACTTCGGTGTATCCAAACTTGGCATGCTCGGCACTATAAACAAAATCGCAAACGGTTGCTAACCCACAGCCCCCGGCAATTGCATGCCCTTGCACTTGCGCGATGATGACCTTCGGGAAGGTGTACATCGTTTGAAATAAGCGTTTCAACAGCGTTGAATCCGCTAAGTTTTCTTCATAAGTGTTTTGCCGCAGCTTTTGTAGGTAAGCCAAATCCGCTCCTGCGCAGAATACCTTTCCTTCAGCGCGAAGTACAAGTACTTTTACGGCTGTATCTTTTTCAGCCAACTCAAATACATTGAGCAAAGCGGTTACCATTTCGTCGCTCAGGGCGTTACGTTTTTCAGGGCGGTTCAACGTGATATACCCAATCCGTTCTTCAACTTCAAATGCTACAATTGCCATACAGTGTTTTACTCGTTTTTTTTAGAAAGTGAAAAAGGTAATTCCTACCGAAAAAGACTGAGGGTTATAGTTAGAGGCTATTTCTTGCAGGGCATCTTTTTGAAACATTGTATTAAAATTATATGCGCCAAAGAAATTGACTTTACCCAGCCCAATGCGGGCAATGATACCGTACCTCCACTGATTAAGCAAATACTGATTTTGTTCTTTTAACTTCACAAGTTCCTCGTCAAGGGTTTCGTATTTGATTTTGGTACGCCCTCGGAAAAGCCACCCTACCCGAAAGCCTACCGCAAAACGAAACGCCCGATAGCCTTTTGCCGTTTGAAACCGTAGCTCTACAGGTACATCGAGGTATTCTGCCGCAAGAATCGATTTTCGCACATCCCACTCGGGAGAGAGCGCCTGTAACGATAGCCGATTTTCATTTAATACCGAAACTTGTAGCGTGATATCATCTTGGAAGCTGAGCTTCTCGGAAGCAATGCCGATGCCAGGGTTTAAGGTTAGTTTATCGTTAATTAGGTTGATTTCCTGAAGGTAGTACAAATTCACCCCTCGCGAACCCCAAAGACGTAAAGAAAGCTCCTCGGAGCTTTCATAGAATTGTGTAGTGTAAATATCAAGCGCAAATTGCCCAGGTATTTCGAAACGAGGTTGTGCAATACTATTAACATTGAACAATACCATAAGGGAAAGTAACGCGTAGAGCACTTTTTTTTTAAGTATGTAGTACCTCATAAGCTTAGTGTATCATGTAAGATAGATATATTCCAAAGACTTCCTGAATTTCATTAGATTGATTTTCAAATATTTACAAGAGTCAACTTTCTCAAATTAATTTCTTTTGAGTATATGAACAATGCGATTTGTACACCTTTTGTGCCCTGTAGGTCAAGGTGTTTTTGAAAGCAGCGGCTTATTGTATAGTCTCATCATTCGTTTTAGCAAAGACGTGAAACCCAAACGGATGTTTCTACGAAATATGCGCTGAGTTACGACTGGCTAAATGTACAAAGCTTTAGTTCAGTGCCGTCAAACACTGCGTAGGTATTGTACTGAATCCATTCGCCAAGGTTGATGTATCGGCTTTTAGTGCCTACCGATAGTTCTAAAGGCAAATGCCGATGCCCAAACACGTAATAATCGTGATGTTTTTGCGCTTCAATTTCTTTAGCATATTGCCACAGCCATTCATCTTCACCAAGGAAGCCGGCATCAAGGTGGCTATTTTTTTTGCGACTACGCCCCGACCATGCCGTGGCAATGCGGATTCCAACATCGGGATGGACATTGCGAAAAAGCCAATGAAAAAACGGGTGTTCAAAAACTTTTTTGAGATTCTTATAGAACGAATCCCCTGGGCCTAACCCATCGCCATGTGCAAGATAAAAGGAAGCATCGCCTATTTGGTAGGTTTCAGGGTGCCGTTTGATAGTAACGCCTAGTTCTTCTGCTAAATAGCCAAACATCCACATATCGTGGTTGCCGGTAAACACTGTAACAGGAATTTGCTGAGAGCGCAGTTCGGTTAGTTTCCCCAAAAAGCGGAGGAAGCCTTTGGGGACTACGGTTTTGTATTCAAACCAGAAATCAAAGATATCGCCCATTAAAAATAGATGTGCAGCATCTTGGCGAATGCGTTCCAGCCAAGTTACTATACGCTCCTCTCTTACACGGCTTTCCGCAGAGGATGGTGCCCCTAAATGGAAGTCAGAAGCAAAGTATATTTTTTGGGGCGTATCAAAGGAAATATTCATGAGTTGAGTTCCAACTGTCGGAGAAATGCACGCAAATCTTTAGGATAGGGAGCTTCAACACTTTGCCGATTCCCTTGCAAATCAGCAAAGATAAGCGATTGTGCATGTAGGGCAACCCGCCCCATTAACGGCAACTCTTCCGTGCCTTTTTTGAGTTTAAAGTTGCGTTTAATTTCTGAAAGATAGGTGAAGGTTCCTCCGTACAAAATATCGGCGCAAATAGGTGCTTGTAGCGATGCCAGATGAATACGGATTTGATGCATACGACCGGTTACAGGCAGGCATTCTAGCAATGTGTGTTGCCGAAATGTTTTTAGTGTGTTAAACCAGGTTTCCGAAGGTTTTCCTTCGATGGTATCGATACGGACATTCCCTCGGTTCGAAACGGCTATGGGCCACGTAACTTTCTCTTGTTGGAAATGCCAAATGCCATTCACCACAGCATGGTAACGTTTTTCAACTTGGCGGTGTTGAAACTGCAACGAAAGATGCCGATATGCTTCAGGGTGTTTGGCCGCAGCAAGCACCCCGGAGGTTTCTTTATCGAGCCGGTGTGCCAATTGTATATCGGGGTACTGCTCTTGTAAAAGTTGAAGAGTGCTCAGCCGAGTGGTATCGCGTTCATCGAGGGTAGCTAAAAAAGGTGGTTTATTAATTACCACAAAGTCATCATCTTCAAACAAGATGAGTTCAGGCAGATTCAAGGGTTTCATGCGTCTTTTGAGGCTTTTGTAAGCTAAAGAAGAAACTCGTTCCTTCTCCTTCGCTACTTTCTACTTGGATTTTGGTGTTATGCCCTTCCAAAATATGCTTTACAATGGCTAAACCCAAACCTGTCCCCCCTTGTTTTTTTGATCGGCTCTTATCAATTCGGTAGAATCGTTCAAAGATGCGCCCTAGGTGTTCGTCGGCAATGCCAAACCCATTATCGGCAACGGAAACTGCTACAACATTATCATTATTTTCAAAGGTAACCGAAACCCAGCCATTCCCTTGGTGATATTTTATCGCATTACCAATCAGGTTGATAAGTACTTGCCCTATCCGATTATAATCGGCATATACTTCTACCTCGTTAAGGTTGCGTTTTTCCATTTTCAGGATAATACCTTTTTTTTCGGCTTTGCGTTCTAGTTGGTCGAATACATCTTGAGTAAGCATCTCAAGATTAAACGTCTCAAATTTCATGGTGATTACCCCCGATTCAATTTGCGATAGCGTGAGCAAATCTTGTACTAGCGCATCGAGCTGATTGAGACTTTTGGCGGCTTTTTTCAAAAATTTATGTTTGACGGCATCGTCGTTCATAGCGCCATCGAGCAATGTAAGGATATACCCTTGTGCCGCAAAAATAGGGGTTTTCAGCTCGTGCGATACATTGGCAATAAACTCTCTGCGGTATAGCTCTAGCCTTTTTAGTTCGGCAATTTCTCTGCCTTTTACTTTGGTGTAGTGGGTAATTTCTTGTTGCACTCGTTTGAACGGGTTAGCAGATAGGTTCAGTTCTCTAGCGTACTTTTTCAGCTCTGTCAATTGCGATTTGCTCAACTCAGAGTAAATCCGTTCTACTTGCCGAAATATCAAAAACTCTAGAGTAACGTAGGTGCAAATAAACGAGGAAGCAAACGAGATAGCACCTGCAACAAATTGTGCCGTACCGGAAACTCCATCGACTAAGGATAAAAACGCCAATGTAACAAGGCTGATGCAACTAGCTAACAGTAATGCTACGGCTTTTGAACTAATGAGCATCACATAAGGGCTATTCGTTGTACTCAAACTTATACCCTACTCCTTTTACAGTTTTGATGTATTCGCTTCCAATTTTTTCGCGAACACGGCGGATGTGCACATCTACCGTGCGTGCCAAAACGTACACATCAGACCCCCAAATGTTTTGAAGGAGTTCATCGCGACTAAATACTTTCCCTGGGGTTTCGGCTAAGAAATACAATAACTCAAACTCTTTTTTGGGTAGAGAAATCGGTTCTTCGTTTATTTTGAGCAAATAGCTCGATTTATCGATGGTGAACTTGCCAATTTTGACGATATCCAGCTCTGATTTCAGTTTTTTGTTCTGCCGACGGAAATAAGCTTCAATACGGCTTAGTAACGCTCGGGGCTTTATAGGCTTGGTGAGGTAATCGTCGGCACCAACATCAAACGCAGCTACTTCGGAGTACTCTTCGGTACGTGCCGTTAAAAATATGATAAAGGTATTGGCTAAATCCGGGGTTTCCTTAATCTGACGGCAAGCCTCTACGCCATCCATAATCGGCATCATGATATCCATCAAAATCAGGTCGGGCTTAAACTTTTTAGCTTTTTCCACTGCAGCCCTGCCATCATTCGCTGCTTTTACCTGATACCCTTCTTTTTCTAAATTGTAGCTGAGCATCTCTACGATGTCGGTCTCATCATCTACAACTAAAATTTTATGATTATTCTTTGCCATGTCCGATTAAGGTTGTAGTTGCAAAAACAAGCCATATGCATTAGCAAATATTTTTAATGCACACACCTTGTGTAAAATTATGATTAATATAGCCCTTTAAGTACAAACCGCCCTGTATTCATATAAAGTTAAATGCTTTGTCATGGTTTTTTAACTAAGGAGCTTAAAACCTTTCTATTGATGCTTACAGGATACTTTTCCCGTAGCGATTTAAGCCACTGTTCTTCTAAGTAAGTTTGATAATCGGAGATTGCTTGCCCTTTAGCCTCTTCAAAAGTCTTTTGTCGAGGAGGTTGTATCTCATCTATTTTCACATAGTAGAAACGCCCATTCAGTATAGTTTGGTGTTCTCCCTGAGTTAGCTCAATGTTTTGCAATGCTTCGTGGGCTGCAACTTCTTGCCATCCTTCTGTAATTTGTACGGCTAGCGGAGAGTGCCGTTGGTTTAATGTAGCTTCGAGTGCATTTACCGCGGTAGACCGATAGGTTACATGTATTTCGTTGTCGTTAATATTAGCTGGTTCAAATTTGAACCGATTGCTCGCTAAGCGCTGTTGCCCAAAGAAATTCTGCAAGGTTTCTTGCCATATCGCAAGTGTTTCAGATGTCCGAATGTGCGCCACATAATCAGGATTACGCCGTAAAGTACGTATAACATTTCCCAATTCCGTTTGTGTGCTGGCAGTAAAATCTTGTTTTGCGGTATCAATCTGTACCTCAAAAACTTGTCGTGATTGTTGTGTCGGAAACGTTTCATTTTCTAATGCCATGCGAACAGAATCGCGTAAAGCTGCCGAAATTGCATGTGCAATCATGCCGTTTACTCGCTTGCCCCAGGTGTATTCAGGAGCTCGCTGTTTATAAAACGTAGCTAACCCTGCACTATCGGTAGCGGCACGTTCCCACACGTTCTGCTGCATAATTTCAAAGAACAACATTCCTTCTTGGTATTCTTGTAACAGCAAACGGTATTCGGGGTACTTTTCGGGGAGGAGATTCTCTTCTGCTGCAATTACTTGTGTTTCTACAAAGGAATTGAACAATCCACGAGCATAGTTCACTACGCCCATAGTGGTGGCATTCGGACGTTGGCGTTCTTCTACAAACCGAAAAAAATCTGTGTTTGAAAAGGAAGTATCCTTTAAAGAAAATAAGATGACTGGCTTACCAGATTTTGCTTTATCTAAGTGCCAAGTACCTTGCAAGAGTGTGCTATCAAAAACGGTATAGGCATCGGCAATCGCTTCTTTATTTTCTTGATATTGATGCGCCGCTTTCAACCTTTCTATAAATGAAGCATGGCGTACTTGGATGCGAGAGTCTTGCCGAATGCGCTGCTTCAATGTTTCACTCATTTCGGAAAGAGGTGCCAAAGAACGTTTGTCTAGTAGCCGAACAATGTGCCAACCAAAACGAGTTTGTACAGGGCGGCTAATAGCGCCTTCTTCCTGCAATGTAAATGCGGCATCGGTAAAGGGTGCTGGCATTTGCCCCACCGAAAACCATGGCAAAATCCCGGCATTTGCTTTGGTGGCTAAATCATCGGAAAATTGCCGACATAGATCTTTCCAGCGGGAAGTATCTTGCACTAATTGTGTATAAAGCTGCTCTATGTTTTGGCGCACTTCGGCAGAGTCGGCAGGGTTATCCGGTTGCTTAAGCATTAGGTGCGCCACTCGTACCGACCCTCGATTAGGTCGCTTATCAGTTACTTTCAGTACATGGTAACCAAATTGCGAACGGACAGGCTCCGAAACCTCACCAACTGCGGTGGTGTAGGCTGCATTCTCAAACGGATACACCATCTGCAACGCAGTGAAATATCCTAAATCGCCTTGGGTAAATTTTGCAGAAGGGTCTTCTGAATATTCAGCGGCTAGTGCGCCAAAATTGTCGGTTTGTAAAGCCTTTTGATGAATCGATCGGACTTTCTTGTAGGCTTCGGTAGTATCGGTATCGGGGGGCACTTGCACCAAAATGTGCGAAGCGCGCACTTCATACTGCATGCGTTCGTACGCTTCTGCTAACAAGGACGCCATGCTGCTGGTATCGGTAAGATAGGGCTTGGCAAGCTGGCGGCGGTACGTTTCAAACTCTTGTCGGAAAGCGGCTGTATTTCCTAATTCTAGGGCTTTGGCTTCGAGTACTTTTAACTTAAAATTGATAAAGAGCGGGAGGTACGCCTCTAAACTTTTTTGGGTATATGCATTGGCTGAATCCTGATGATTTTTGTGGTATAAATACTGAAACGACTCTAAAGAAATAGGATAGTCGCCCAAAGTTGCCAACGTTTGTGCCTGCATAGTGGCACTCATACCTATTCCAAAAACTATTATGACCGTTTGAAAGAATTTCATAAGTAAGCTGATATAATGGCTGTGATTTTTACAGTAATTCATTTAGGTGCAAAGTTAGGATAAGCCTTTTATTTCCAATTAAAGAAAAGCTTTACCCTACAACGTAAGCGCTCACCTTA
>CAYMYI010000003.1:18273-20202 GCA_964394585.1 uncultured Roseobacteraceae bacterium | reverse complement strand
TACTCGTTGATAACGATCGCCTGCTCGCTACTTTTCAAATGCGTAGTAGTTAGAAGAGGCGCTACATAGTTGGCAATTTCTTTCGTTAACAAATGGATGAGTCGATGCTTTGCATAGGGTCGGTAGTACACTAAACTTACTTCCCGCACTGGGTATGGCGCTTGAAAATCGGAAAGCTTTTGGCGGCGATTCTCGCTAAGCTGTTGGGTATACAATTCAGGGATGAGTGTTAGCCCTCCAAAATTTTCCACCACACTCAGAAGCGTTTCTAAAGAACTTGTTTTAAACGCAACATTCTCTTGAATTTTCTTCGGCTTCAAATCGCATAACGAAACCACTTGGTCGCGCAGGCAATTACCTTCTTCTAGCAGCCATATCTTTTTACTCTTAATCACCTCAGGCACAATATATTCTCGGCCGTCTTCCACATCGCCAAACACAAACAGCTTTTCGTAATACAAGATTTCTTCTTCAAAAGAATCTTTATAGGGATAGGGCGTGGAGATGATGCCTACATCGAGTTGGTTTTCTTTCAACTGGTGTAAAATATGCTCGGTGGTAACTTCCGTATACTCAATGGCTAAATCGGGGTAAGTATGCTGTAGGGGGTGCGCAATAATTTTTAGCAAACTGTTTGCCACCGTAGGGATTACCCCAATTCGAATCGTTCCTTCAATTACTTGCTTTACCGTAAGTGCCATTTCTTTAATTCGATGCGCCTGGTGAATGGCTTGCTTAGCAAGGCTAACGATTTCTTTACCACAGTCGGTGGTGATGATAGGATTCGACTTACGGTCAAAAATCACTAAATCTAGCTCTTCTTCTAGTTTTTTCACCATCGTGCTTAGGGTTGCCTGCGTAATGTTACAGCTTTCGGCAGCTTTGCTAAAGTTTTTGGTACGGTCGAGCGCCACAATGTATTCAAGTTGTTGTAGGTTCATAGTTCCATATAGATATTTTGAATAGCAACTATAGAAATTTTTTTCATGGTCTATAGAAGTATGACTGTTAAATTTACATCAGTAATCAACCCCAAATTTTTTTTACCTATGGAAAATCAAACAACAGAAACTTTGTACAGCATGCCTCGCATTGGCGATCCGGCTCCAGAATTTACAGCAGTAACTACTCAGGGAGATATTAATTTCCCTTCAGATTACAAAGGCAAATGGGCTATATTGTTCAGTCACCCTGCTGATTTTACCCCTGTATGCACTTCGGAATTCATGACCTTTGCACATTTAGAAGAAAAGTTCAATGAAGCAAACTGCGAGCTAATTGGTCTTTCGATTGATGGATTATACAGCCATATTGCATGGCTACGAACTATCAAAGAGAAGATTGAGTATAAGGGCATGAAAGATATCGAAGTAACCTTCCCATTGATTGAAGACATCAAAATGGACGTTGCCAAAAAATACGGGATGATACAGCCCAATGAAGACTCAACGAAAGCGGTACGAGCCGTATTTTTTGTAGATCCAAAAGGAATCATCCGAACCATAATCTATTATCCACTAAGTTTAGGGCGCAATTTTGACGAGTTGTACCGCGTGCTAATTGCTTTGCAAACCGCCGATGAATTCGGTATTGCTACTCCTGCCGATTGGAGACCCGGCGACGATGTAATTATTGGTCCTGCCGGCTCGTGTGGTAGTGCAAAAGAAAGAATGGAAGATGGTGATATCGACTGTAAAGATTGGTTTTTTTGCACCAAAAAACTCGATAAAAACACCGTTTTGGATGCAGTATTGAAGAAGAAATAGTAAATACAAGGTTATAGTAGAAAATTCGAGCAGGATACCTTCTTTTTAAAGATAGTTATCCTGCTTTTCTTTCTTTGAAGTAAAGTCGACCACAAGCATATATCTAAAACCAATACGTTCCTATACCAAACTGTAAACAAAAAAGCCTAAGATTGCTTTTATA
>CAYMYI010000003.1:17878-18263 GCA_964394585.1 uncultured Roseobacteraceae bacterium | reverse complement strand
ACGACCTAACCACTTTCAAGTGTAGCAAGCTCATCACCCAACATTACAGCACCTCTTTTACGTTGGGGATTCAGACGCTCGATAAATCGTTGCACTACCCTATCTATGCCATTTATGGCTTTGTACGCTATGCCGACGAAATTGTCGATACCTTCCACGAGTTCGACAAAGAAAAACTCCTCAACCGTTTCAGAGAAGACACTTGGCGCGCTATCGATGAAAAAATTAGCCTTAACCCAGTGCTGCATTCCTTCCAGAAGGTGGTGCATCAGTTTCGTATTGATCGTGCTCTTATCGAAGCATTTTTAGTGAGCATGGAAATGGATTTATACGAAAACCGCTACGATGACAGCCGCTACCAAGAGTATATCTATGGCTCAGCAGA
>CAYMYI010000003.1:1561-17868 GCA_964394585.1 uncultured Roseobacteraceae bacterium | reverse complement strand
CAGCAGAAGTGGTAGGGCTTATGTGCCTAAAAGTTTTCTGCCAAGGCGATGAAGCGCAATATCAATCGTTGAAAGAACCGGCTCGCCGTTTGGGTTCAGCATTCCAAAAAGTGAACTTCTTACGCGATATGAAAAGCGATTACCAAGAACGTGGCAGAGTATATTTCCCCGGCGTAGACTTCACTGATTTTAATACGGATGCCAAAGCCGCGATTGAAGCCGACATCCAGAAAGATTTTGACGCCGCTTACGAGGGCATCATTCGATTGCCCAAAACGGCAAGAGCCGGCGTTTATCTTGCCTATACCTATTACCTGAAATTATTCGATAAAATACGCTCCGCTTCCACTAAAGTAGTGCTTAGCGAACGTATCCGCGTTCCAGACTTCAAAAAAATGCTGATTTTGCTAACCACCTACTTTAAGCACCGATTGAACTACCTGTAATGCGTGCGATTTCCTATCATTGCACCCCATGAGTGAGTTCCTGTATTCAGTTGTATTACGGCTATATTCGATAGCCATTAGGGTAGCCTCTCCGTTTTACCCAAAAGCAAAACTGTTGCGCCAAGGTAGACAAGCCGTATGGCAGCAGCTTTCTTCGTTTAATCCGGAATGCCGGCCGGTCTTGTGGTTTCATTGTGCTTCGCTTGGCGAGTTCGAACAAGGCAGACCTGTAATAGAAGCCTGCAAATCGCAATTTCCTCAACATGCCATTTTACTCACGTTTTTTTCGCCTAGTGGCTACGAAATCCGCAAGAACTATCCTCAGGCAGACCTTGTAACCTACCTCCCCGCCGACTCGGCACATAATGCCCGTAAATTTTGCCAGCTCGTTCAGCCTACTGTCGCCATTTTTGTCAAGTATGAGTTTTGGCATTTTTACACCCTGTATCTCAAAAAACAAGGAGTACATTTACTTTCTATTTCAGCGATTTTCAGAGAGAACCATCGAATTTTCAAACCATCGGGGCAGTTTTTGCGCAGAGTTGTCGCGCGTTTCAATCATCTTTTTGTGCAAAACAACGCTTCGCAAGAAAGGCTTGTCCGAGCAGGCATTTCACAAGCCTCTGTCGCCGGCGATACCCGCTTCGATAGGGTGGTGGAAATTGCACAAAACCGCCAACGCATTGAACTTGCCGAGCAATTTGCAGCCGAATCTTTCACAGTGGTAATGGGTAGTGTTTGGCACCACGATTTAGAAATCGTCGCTCAAGTGCTCGATGCATTCCCGCACCCGTTGCGTCTCATTATAGCCCCTCACGAAATCGACGAGCCCTCTTTACAACGTACCGAGGCGTTCTTTACTCGGAAAGAAATCCAACGATATTCGCAATATAACCCTAACACCTCTGCCGAAATTCTTCTAGTCGATAACATCGGGATGCTTTCCTCGCTCTACCAATATGGGCAAATCGCCTATGTAGGCGGTGCGTTCGGAAAAGGGCTTCATAATGTATTAGAAGCTTCCGTTTACGGAATTCCTGTTATTTTTGGGGCTAAGTACGAGAAATTTCAAGAAGCCGTAGAACTGATAGAAGAAAAGGCTGCATTCTCCATGGCAACCCCCGAAGCCTTTGCACAAATATTTACAAAACTCTATCAACAAAGGGATTTCCGAAAAGAAGCTGGCGCTCGTGCAGCAGCATATGTACAACAAAGGCAAGGCGCTACCAAAATCATTCTACAACACCTTAGGCAACAATTAACATAAATGGCAACAGCATCTCAGACGAAGGCAATGGTAATGCGCTCGGCGGGGCTTTGGTACGATCTCCGCACTGCCACTGGCAAGCTTTTAAAAGGTAGACTACGCGGTGTATTCAAAAAAGAGAAACACAAACTCACCAATCCATTGGCAGTAGGCGATTGGGTACATTTCGAAATCGAAAATGTAGAAGAACAAACTGCCGTTATAACCAAAATTTTACCTCGCGAAAACTACGTAATTCGTGCATCTACCCATAAGAAAACACATGGACACATCATCGCCGCTAACGTAGACCAAGCCATTTTAGTGGCAACCCTTGTGTTGCCGCGCACTTCGTTGGGGTTTATCGATCGTTTTTTGGTTTCTACCGAATCGTTCGGGATTCCCACACTCATTATCTTTAACAAGATGGACTTGCTAGGCGAGGAAGGATCCCAATACCAAGCAGAACTATCCACATTATACGAATCGCTGGGCTATCCGTGCATAGGCATTTCGGCGTTAGAAGGCACTAACCTAGATGAACTCAAAAACCAAGTGCGCGGAAAAGTGAACCTGCTATCGGGGCACTCCGGCGTGGGGAAATCGACCATTTTAAACCAGCTCGATGCATCCATCACCCAAAAAACAGCAGAGGTTTCCATGTATGCACAAAAAGGGAAACACACCACTACTTTTGCCGAGATGTTTGAAACCGAAGATCAAACTTTTCTAATCGACACACCCGGCATTAAAGAGTTTGGCATTTTGGATATCGAAGAAAATGAGCTAGGGTTCTTTTTTCCCGAAATACGCACCGTAATGAACGAATGCAAATACCATAACTGCACGCACACACACGAACCAGGGTGTGTAGTAAAAGCGGCTTTAGAAGAAGGCATTATTGCCGAAAGCCGCTACTATAGCTACCTTAGCATGTTAGAAAACGACGACAACCGCCGATAACAAGGCGTTACATTAACTCACTTATTATCCTCTATCCACTGTGCACATATGGGCGATTCACGCGAAATCATTGAAGAAAAAATCTACATTAAGAGTTCCTCACTTATTGAGTATGTAGTCTATAACCGTACTACATTGCTGCTTCAAGTAAAATACAAGCGAGGTAAACACAAAAATAAAGTACGCTTTTACGAAGGGATTACCGCCGACGAATACAACCAGATTATGCAGTCGAAAACCAAAGGACGTGCGTTGGTGAAAGTACTCAAACACAAACGTGAGGAAAACAAATGGTATAATCGATTGCTACGAGTTTTGAGGCACAAAAAATAGGAACATATTTTAAGTAAATCTTAAGGTGTTTTTAATACGATCTTTAAGCCACTTTTTCACCTTTGCTACATGCGTATTCTTATTGTTGAAGATGAACTTGGTATCGCAAATTTTTTAAAAGAAGGATTACAAGAAGAGGGCTATGCGATAGATATTGCCGATAATGGTAAATTAGGGTTAACCTATGCACTTACAGGCGAATATGACTTGCTCTTACTCGATTGGATGCTTCCGGGCATAAGTGGGATTGAACTTTGCAGACAGTTCCGTAAAAGTTTCCCCGAAACACCTGTCATTTTTCTTACAGCGAAAGACACTGTAGAAGAAACCATCTTCGGTTTACAAATGGGTGCAAACGATTATATCCGTAAGCCTTTCCATTTTGATGAGTTGCTCGAGCGAATCCGTGTACAGCTAAGGAGTAAAAAAGCCCCAACTAATATTCTCACCTTAGGAGATATTCAGGTAAACCTTGATACACACCAAGTGTACCAAGGCTCAATCCCAATAAACCTTACTCAAAAAGAGTTTGCTTTGCTAGAGTATCTTATCCGAAACAAAGGCAAAGTATGCCGGCGTACACGCATTATTGAGAGTGTTTGGGATATCCATTTTGACTATAATACTGGTGTAATTGATGTATACATAAACGCTCTACGGAAAAAACTAAAACTACAACACGACGAACTCATCCAAACCGTACGCGGTGTAGGATACATTGCACGAGAGTCATGAAACTTAGCTTTAAACATAGGATCGCACTACAATATATGTTGGCCACCGCCATAGTGATTGCCTTTACTTTTGGAGTAGTGTATTTCATTGTAAAGGGGATTGTATATGAAAACATAGACCGCGACCTTGCCTATGAGGTGGCACGCCACATGGAAGAAATCTCGGTAGAAGGCGATAGCATCTACTTTTTGAATAAACATGAGTGGCAAGAACGCGAACACAGAGAGGTGCAAGTGCATCCGGTATTCTTACAATTAACAACTTCAACCGGAGAACCAACTGATAAGTCACCGAATCTGAAAATGCAATCACTCGTTTTTTCAGGTCCGGTAACTTCCGGTACTTTTTTAAATACAAGCCTTAACGAACAGAAAGTAAGGCAGTTGCAGGTACCAATTCATCCGAGAGGCTCTATTGCCAATGGCTATATGCTCGCTGCTATTTCTTTAGAACCCTCCCATGCTGTTTTGGAACGACTCCGAAATGTACTGCTCATTTCATATCCTATTATACTCATTGGCTTATTTATCATTTCGCAGTATACTGCAGACCGAAGTATTGCACCGGTACGAGATATTACTCGAACCACTAAGGCAATTTCGCAAAATAGTTTGAGTAAGCGAGTTACATTGCCGCATCATCAAGATGAGCTATTCGAGCTTTCTGCCTCCATTAATAACTTATTGAGCCGTATCGAACAGGCATTCTTACGCGAAAAACAATTTACTTCTGATGCTTCGCACGAACTACGAACACCCCTCGCTTCGCTGCGAGGCACCCTCGAAGTATTGCTACGAAAGCCTCGTACTAGGGAAGTATATGAACAAAAGATAGCTTTCTGCCTCACAGAAATTGATCGAATGACCCACATTGTCGATTTGTTGCTGCAACTTGCCCGAGTGGAAACCCCGTCGACTTCTCTGCAAAAACCATTACATTCCATTTTAGCTGAACTGATAGAGAAAAACGTAGCATTAGCCCAAAGCAAAAACATCACATTCAACACAAGCTATGCCTCCCAAACAACGCCTTTGCTTCCGGTGTATCAAACCAGTCTTATTTTAGAAAATGTTTTGAACAACGCCATTAAGTATGCTTTCCCTAGCACTGTAATCACCGTAGAACTTCGATACGTAAAAGAACGGGTTATCTGTAAAATAAGCGACCAAGGCATTGGAATTCGCCAGGAAGATATCCCACATATATTTAATCCCTTTTTCAGATCTGATGCCCTGCACCACAAACATATTTCGGGTAGCGGTATTGGGATGACCATTGCATACAAAGCAGCTCAAGCGATTCATGCACAGATTACCATAGACAGCCAGTTAGAGGTTGGCACTACCGTGTGTATTATATTTTAAGCAAATCTTAAGAATCCCTTTAGATAGGGTTTAACCAGCTTTTCTACTTTTGATTGTATCCTTTAAAGAAAGGAAAAGCAATTGAAAGCGTATTTTTTTTACGTTACCAAGCAGAAGTCATTTTTTCTTTTGCAGGGGTTTACCATCATTACACAGAAGCAATACTTTTTTAGCGCCCTATTTTTTTACTAACATGCTTAATCAGATTATACAGTATAGCCTGCGCAACAAACTATTCGTGTTTTTATTAGTGGCATTTGTAATTGGGTTTGGTTCTTACTCGCTCACAAAAATCCCGATTGGAGCAGTACCCGATGTAACCAATAACCAAGTGCAAGTAATTACCACCTCGCGCAATTTGGCAACCGAAGAGGTTGAAAAATTTCTGACCTACCCGGTGGAACTCGAAATGGCAAACTTACCCGGTGTGCAAGAAATCCGTTCTATCTCGAAGTTTGGCTTATCGGTAGTTACCATCGTATTCGACGACGACATGGGAACCTACCTACCCCGCCAGCTCATTGCCGAAAAAATTAAAACTGCCGAAGAGAAAATTCCCGCAGGCTTTGGACAACCTTTTATGGGCCCGATTAGCACAGGGCTAGGCGAAATTTACCAATACACCCTCGAAGTTACGCCCGAGTACCGCAACCGCTATTCGTTAACCGACTTGCGTACTATGCAAGATTGGATTGTACGCCGCCAGCTTTCGGGAATTCCCGGGGTAATCGAAGTAAACACTTGGGGGGGCTACCTCAAACAATACGAAGTAGCCGTAAACCCCGCCAAACTTAGAGCGCTCCATGTGCCACTCGATGCTGTTTTTCGAGCACTCGAAAACAACAACCATGTGGCAGGAGGGTCTTATATCGAAAAAGGAGAGGAAACCTATTTCATCCGAGGAGAGGGCTTAGCCACTTCGCTACAAGACCTTGCCAACACCGTAATCGAAAACCGAAATGGCACTCCCATTTATGTACGCGATGTTGCCGAAGTTCGCTACGGCAAAGCCAACCGTTTTGGAGCTATCACCGGTAATGGCGAGGGCGAAAAAGTGCTAGGGCAAATCATGATGCTGAAAGATGCCAACTCTAAAAAGGTAATCGAAGCAGTAAAAAAGCGCGTTGCCGAAGTACAAAAAACACTACCTGCCGGCGTGTATATCAACCCTGTAGTAGAGCGCAGTGAACTAATTGGTAAAACCACGTTCACCATCGCAGAGAACTTGATTTTAGGCTGTCTGATTGTGGTATTTGTTGTAGTAGTTTTGCTAGGGAACCTACGTTCGGGGTTAGTGGTAGCCTCGGTAATTCCGCTTTGTCTGTTGTTTGCCCTATCGCTAATGTATGTTTTTGGGGTAGATGCTAACCTGATGAGCCTAGGAGCTATTGACTTCGGTATTATTATCGATGGCGCGGTAATTATCGTAGAGTTCATTGCATTTCGCGTTACACAGCAACACGCTCAATTATTAGGGCTATCCGGCAAAGCACGTCGCCACAAAATGGATGAGATTACCTTTCAGGGGGCTTCAAAAATGATGCACTCCGCCGTATTTGGGCAGCTCATAATCATTATCGTATTCATCCCTATTTTTTCTCTTTCGGGTGTTGAAGGAAAGATGTTTACTCCCATGGCGTTAGTATTTTGCTTTGCCCTTATAGGCGCTATGCTCTTCTGTTTTACCTATGTGCCGGTGATGGCATCGCTCTTGATTCGGCCAGGAAACCCCAACAAGAAGAATATTTCACAAAGGCTTATTCAGTTTTTAGAGAAAAGTTACCGCCCTACCATCGTATGGGCGATGCGCCAAAAGGCAGTGATATTGGTTGCGGCAATAGTGCTATTAGGAGGTACTATCGCACTGTATTCGCGTATGGGAGGGGAGTTTGTACCTACACTCGACGAAGGTGACTTCGTGATTCAACCGGTACTAAAAACGGGGACTTCTCTCCAAAAAACAGTAGAAACCACCACACAGATTGAAACGATTCTAAAGGAGTTCCCCGAAGTAGAACAAGTAGTAACCCGCATAGGCGCCGCCGAAGTACCTACCGACCCAATGTCGATGGAAGAAAGCGACGTCATCATTAAATTAAAACCTAAAAGCGAGTGGGTATCGGCATCGACCAAAGATGGCCTTGCCGATGCATTTAAGGAAGCGCTTTCAGTGATTCCAGGGCTTGACTACGAGTTTACACAACCCATCGAAATGCGCTTTAACGAGCTAATTACGGGGGTTCGTGCCGATCTTGCTATCAAAATTTTTGGGGAAGACCTCGATATTTTGGTGGAAAAAGCAGCAGAAGTAGAGCGGGCTATCCGAGATATTGAAGGAGCAGCCGATATTTCTGTTGAAAAAATCGCTGGGCTACCCCAGATGTCGGTGTTTTATAAGCGCGATCAAATAGCCAAATATGGTGTTACCATTGCGCAGATTAACCAACTGATTGAAACCGGTTTTGCAGGAAAGGCTGCCGGAATGGTGTTCGAAGGCGAAAAACAGTTCGATTTGGTAGTGCGGTTCGATGAGGCACACCGTGGCAACCTTTCCGACCTTTCTACCACTACACTACAACTGCCCAATGGCACGCTCATTCCCTTGCACGAATTAGCAGAAATTCGCTATACGAAAGGCCCCGCTAAAATTTCGCGCGACGATACCAAACGCCGCATCGTTGTAGGGGTAAACGTCCGCAATCGCGATTTAGAATCTGTAGTAGAAGATGCCCAGCGCCTTATTAGCGAACAAGTTACGCTTCCCTCCGGCTATACAATTACCTATGGTGGGCAATTCGAAAACTTACGCTCTGCCTCGCAAAGGCTACAAATTGCTGTTCCTATAGCCCTAGCACTCATCTTTTTATTTTTATACTTTGCCTTCCATTCGGTAAAAGAAGCTTTACTTATTTTTAGCGCTATCCCCTTAGCCTCTGTAGGTGGAATCTTGTTATTGTACTTACGGGGTATGCCCTTTAGTATTTCTGCCGGTGTAGGGTTTATTGCACTTTTTGGTATTGCCGTGCTCAATGGCATTGTACTTATCGAAGAGTTCAACTCTTTAAAAAAACAAGGCATTACCAATGTACATCGTAGAGTAGTGCAAGGAGCTTTGAGCCGCCTTCGCCCTGTGTTACTCACGGCTTCGGCAGCGGCTATGGGTTTTTTACCGATGGCACTCTCTACCTCAGCTGGAGCCGAAGTTCAGCGCCCACTGGCTACTGTTGTAGTAGGTGGTTTAATTTCAGCGACCATTCTTACATTGGTGGTGCTACCAGTATTGTACGCACTTGTAGAACAGAACGAAAAGAGGGGCGTTCTTACTAAAAAAGTAAAACCTTATAGCACCGTAGCAATTGCCTTCATAGTGATTGCCGCCTTACCTTTTAGCAGTGAAGCCCAACAAACCATCACTCTTGAAGAAGCCCAACAAATTTCTGTACAAAATAACTATGGATTGCGGGCGGCAAAATCGGAAGTGGCTCAAGCCGAACAACGCATTGGTACAAGCTTCCAAATCGGGAAAACTGAGCTATATCATCAATACGACGAGAACAACGTTGCCGAAAACGGGATTCCCATCCGAGTTTGGGGCATCACTCAATCCATTGAGTTCCCGTCTGTATACAAAAGCCGTAAAAATGTACTACAGCAAGCCTTTGCGGTTTCGCAACAAGAATATGCCCTAGCAGAGTGGCTACTTAAAAAAGAAGTAGCGGTTGCGTTTCAGGAAGCATTGTATTGGCAGGCAGTGCGGCAGCAGTACGCTTATTTAGATAGCTTATACCAACCGTTCGCCAATGCCGCTACTAAGCGGCTAGAAGCTGGGGAGTCGAATTACTTGGAAAAACTAACCGCTGAAGCTAAACAACAAGAAGTACATGTACTTCTAGAGCAGGCTTCGTTTGCCTTAGAGAGTGCCGTAGCTACCCTAAACCAATGGTTACAAGGTGAAACCCAATACACGATACCCACACAACCATTAGCCCCACTAGCATTACACCCCCCCGATACCATTGGGCATCCGATCTTGCTTGTACAAGAAGCCCAAGTCAACGCCACATTTGCCAACATTCAGCTTGCCAAACGCAACCGCCTGCCAGAGTTTCAACTAGAAGGCTTCCAAGGCACTAATGGAGGCGATAATGCAGAGCTTTATAATGGTTTTCGCGTAGGTGTTTCAGTTCCTATTTTTTACAAAGCCTATAAAGCCGATGTAGAAGTAGCACGCACCCAACACGAAATAGCCCGACACACCGCTGATAACCAACGCCTTCGTTTGCTGGCTAGTTACCAAACTTTACAAGCCGAAGTGCAACAATATGCAAAGGGACTTGCCTATTACAATACCGCAGGAAAAGCACTTGCACAGCAGCTTATCAGTCATGCAAATACGGCATGGAAACAGGGAGAAATCGATTTTTTGACCTATGTGCAACTGCTCGAGCGTGCTACCAATATTGAACTTCAGTATTTAGAAAATCTTATACAATACAACCGTGCGGTAATCCGTGCAAACTATCTTCTTCGTTAACACTTCATTTTTTAAAGCCATGAAAACCCGCTATTTTTTTATAATGATGATTGCCCTTGGGGCAGCACTTAGTGCCTGCGATGCTTTCGAAACCACATCGGAGCACCTAGAAGCCCAAGCTGAAACCTCTCTGGAAGAACCCAACTCCGCCACGGTAGAGGAAACTATAGCGCTTACAGCTGCTCAAATGAAAGCTGCCGGGGCACAATTAGGAAAACTCCAGCCGTATACCTTCCATCAGTCGATACGTGCCAATGGCATGGTGGATCTTCCTCCTGAAAACCGGGCTTCTGTAAGTGCCTATTTTGCGGGTTATGTTAAAGATTTGCGTTTGCTACCCGGACAGAAAGTACGTAAAAACGAGGTATTGTTCACCTTAGAGAATCCAGAATACATAGCCACCCAACAAGCATACTTGGAAACCAAAGAACATTTGAAATATTTAAAATCAGATTACGAGCGACAAAAAAAATTATACGACGATCAGGTTGCATCTGAAAAAGTATTCATCCAAGCAGAAACCGATTACAGGCGTACCTTAGCTCAAATGGCAGCCCAGCAACAACGTCTCCGCATGATGGGCATCACTCCTGAAACGCTTAGCGCAGAAAACATCCGTTCCGAAATTTCGGTGCGAGCGCCTATTGAAGGATACTTAGGCGATGTAAATGTACACAAGGGCATGTATTTGGAATCTTCTACCGTTGCTGCTACCGTTCTGAATACGACACACATCCACTTAGAAATTTCTGTATTCGAAAAAGACTTAGCACACATACAAGAAAAGCAGCCTATACGGTTTCACCTCCTCAACGATACGGCTACCTATTGGGCAGAAGTTTACTTAGTAGCCCGTAATGTAGATTCTGAAACGCGTATGGTGAACGTGCATGCTCATCTACAAGATGAGGTTTCGTTGACTCGTTTCGCTCCTGGGATGTACGTTGAAGCCGAAATCTTAACCCAACCGCAACCTAGCCTCGCTTTGCCCAACAGTGCCCTGATAGAAGTAGACGGCACGTTTTACGTACTTGTGAAACACCACCAAGATGGGGAAGCCATGCACTTTCAACAGCAAGCTGTACGCATTGGCATGCGCAATGAGCAGTTCACTCAGGTTTTAGATAGCACATTGCTTAAAAATAAGGAAATAATGGTACAAGGTGGGTTTACGCTTTTACAAGGCGATTCGTAAAAGCAACTTCAGTTTCGTTACAATGCCCAATGGGTGGTAGTATGCACATGGCGTAGAATCAGAAAGAAGGGAACCCACCAAAGTAAATCGTTGGTGAGGAGGGTGTACCCAAAGGCAGCCGGTACGGCTTCGGTAAGATAGTTAAATACAAAGCCTATCGGTCCGAAAATCTTTCCTAAAAACCCTACTGCTATAATCGGCCAATGGCGTACGGGCGCATAGCTCGCCCACCAATAGCCTAAGCCATATACGCCAATCACCATGCCCATTCCTTGCCATATCATAGGATGGTTGAGGGGTTCCATACCGGTAAACGCAAAAAATTGTTGGGGGAAAATAACGACCCATGCTCCCCAAAGAATATTATAAATCGCTGCTGCTTTCAACGCAAAGCCCATCCAAAAGGGGGTTTGAACAAGAGTAGTTGCCGAATCGTTTTCCATTGTTTTTATTGTTGTTTGTTAGGAAAACCAATTGTTCTGAGAGAAGTTTAGCAAGGGCGTTTCTCAAATTAAATAATCGGGATTTTCCTTAGTAGCAAGGTTTGCCGCCACGAGTTGGTCGAGGGTTACTTTCACCAGTTCGATGTACTGCTTTAGAGGAGCATGATCGGTAATTACCCCGCCTATCCGAAACGAAACCACCCCTACTCCATCGGGTAACTCTAAGTGGTTCTTACTGTCTTTTTCTTCTACTTTAAAATGAAAATGTTCTTGTTCGTTCAATAGGCTACGCATCGCTTCGTTTTGCATAAACGATTTCACCTTTTCGGGCTGGTTACCTTGGATCACAAACTCTTTATCGAAACGCTCATCACCTATTTTGATATCCTGCAGCCCAAACAGTTTTCCAATGGTCGTAAAAATATCACCTCGGTACACTTCCAGATTAAAGGGCATCACCTCGGATTGTTGAAATGCCGCTCGCGCCCGCGTATAATACGACCTTCCATCTACATTTTCGCTTTCTTGTACATCGAGCACTACGAGCCAAGGCTCATAGGATAGTTCGATGCGCCCTCGCGCAGAATCTGTGCGGGCTTCCACTTCTCGGTAGGTAGCGTGCAGTTCCGAAGCAAGGGCTTGAAAAACTTCTGTTTGGGATGGCCCGAATATATTCCGAATCATGATTATAAAGTTTTAAGTGAGAGGATTTAAGGAGTATCCGAAGAAGATAACCCTGTTTGTTGTTTAAACTCTTGAATTTGCTCAATATTTTCTACGGAAGTTAGCAAGATTCGGATACCACAATACATTAAATCGACGTCGGCTACGGCTAGGGTCAAGTCGCCCGTAATTACTACACCTTTGTTCAGCACTCGATCTAAAATTTCTACTAAAGCAATTTCATCTTCCGGAAGAGTCGGTTTCGTTCCCATATTCTTTTTTTCTTACAAGATATTGATTTTTTTAAAGAAGACTTTTGTGGAAACGACACCCAAGAAATAAAAAGCCTTCTCTGAAAAAAATGGCATTTCTATTATATTGTGAGTATACAAACCACTTTTTCGTAAATAGTTATGAGAACTACCACTATCCTCTTTTGCCTATTATGGGCAATCCATCCTTTTTGCATTGCACAAGAAAATGAAGTTCCAAAATCACCAGCACGGACCGAAGGCGAAGGCCCGTTCAATCGGCTCATTATCCGCGGAGTTACACTCATCAACGGAGCAGGCTCGCCACCAGTAGGACCTGTAGATATTGTCGTAGAAAAAAATCGGATTACAGAAATTAAAACGGTAGGCTATCCGGGAGTTGCGATTGACCAAAACAAGCGCCCCAAAGCCAACGAGGGCGATCGAGAACTCGATGCAGAAGGCATGTACTTAATGCCTGGCTTTGTGGATATGCACGGACACATTGGAGGAAAAGCCCAAGGTACTACAGCAGAGTATGTTTTTAAACTATGGATGGCGCACGGTATTACTACCATTCGAGACCCTGCCTGTAGCAATGGTCTGAATTGGGTACTCGAACACAAAGAAAAAAGTGAGAAAAATGAAATTACAGCTCCACGCATTTTTGCTTATTCTGTTTTTGGACAAGACAGCCCAAAGCCCATTTCATCGCCTGCCATGGCGCGCACTTGGGTGCAAGAACTTAAGAAGAGAGGTGCCGATGGCATTAAGTTTTTTGGTGCTCGCCCCGATATTATGGCTGCTGCGCTAGATGAAGCCAGTAAATTAGGGCTACGCTCTGCGTGCCATCATGCGCAAACCGATGTTGCTTGGCTCAACGTGTTGCACACCGCTAAAATGGGGCTTACTTCTATGGAACACTGGTACGGTTTACCCGAAGCATTGTTCACCGACCGCACTATTCAAGATTATCCGCTTGATTACAACTACGCCAACGAGCAGCATCGTTTTGGAGAAGCTGGCAAACTTTGGAAGCAGGCCGCTAAGCCATTTTCACCTCATTGGAACGCCGTGATGGACTCTTTAATAGCGATGGATTTTACCATCGACCCTACTTTTAATATTTATGAAGCTAACCGCGATTTACAACGTGCACGCCGAGCAGAGTGGCACGAAGTCTATACCCTACCTTCCCTATGGCGGTTTTATCAGCCTAGCCGTATTTCCCATGGCTCTCATTGGCACGATTGGGGCACTGAGCAAGAAGTTGCTTGGCGCGAGAACTATCAACTTTGGATGACATTCGTAAACGAATACAAAAACCGAGGTGGTAGAGTAACAACCGGTTCAGACTCCGGCTTCATTTTCCAGCTGTATGGTTTTGCATACATCCGCGAATTAGAATTATTACGCGAAGCAGGATTCCACCCGCTGGAAGTAATCCGCGCAGCTACACTCAAGGGAGCTGAAGCTTTGGGCGCTCAAAGCGACATTGGTACCGTAGAGGTTGGTAAATTCGCCGATTTTGTGATTGTAGAAGAAAATCCATTACAAAACCTAAAAGTATTATATGGTACAGGAGCTATCAAATTGAACGATGCCAATGAAGTAAAACGCGTAGGCGGCGTAAAATATACGATTAAAGACGGAGTGATTTACGATGCTAAACAACTCTTAGCCGATGTTGCCAAAATGGTCGAGGAAGCTAAAGAAAAAGAAGGCTTTGAGATAGAACAGCCCGGTAAATGGTAATCTAACTCGATTTTCCTATGACTCCGAAAGCATATCCTTTTTTTGGTGTAGTAGTAGCTTTTGCAGCCGGCATATCCTTTGCCTTCTCTATATCAGTTCCGACCTATACCTTGCTGATAAGTTTGGGTATTCTTTGCTTATGCGCTGTTGGCTACCTTCGGTTTGCGCCAAAGCCCTGGTTTCGCCAATATGCGTGGGGGCAATCGCTATGGGTTTTCAGCTTATTTATGCTTTTAGGGATGTATCGCATGGAGCAAGCACACCCGGGGCAAACCCCCGATCATATGATACATTGGGCTGATACCCTTGAAGTTAGTTATTACGAAGCACGCTTTCTGAGCAATATAGAACGAACTACCAAAAGCCAACGAGCCACTTTAGAAATTCTAAAAATACAAGTAGACTCCATTTCCGTGTGGGCTCGTGCCAGCGGAAAACTTATTGCCTACTTCCCTTTGCACGACTCCACCTTGACTTTCCAGTATGGTGATAAAATATTGGTAAAAGGGAAACCCTACCCTGTGCCCTCACCAAGCAACCCTCATGCCTTCGACTACCGTGCTTATTTGGAAACCCAAGGCATTACACACCAACACTTCTTACGAAGGGGAAGCTTTCTACAAACCGACTCCGTAGAAGGATTTACGATCATGAGTGCTTCATGGAACACAAGGCAATGGTTAGCGCAACAATTCCATGAGTTTATTCCACAAACGCAAAGTCGCGCCATTGCCTTAGCGTTAGTATTAGGTGTGAAAAATGAGCTAGACAATACCTTAAGAGATGCGTATGCAGGAGCAGGAGCTATGCATGTGTTGGCAGTTTCGGGCTTACACGTAGGTATCATCGTACTGATTTTGAATATCTTATTTCGCCCGTTAGCAGGCTACAAATGGGGCATTTTACTAAAAGGCATTCTCAGTTTATTGCTTTTGTGGGCATATGCCTTCATTACCGGGCTTTCTCCTTCGGTTATGCGGGCGGTTACCATGTTCTCGGTAGTAATTGTTGGGCAATTGGTGCAACGAGAAGGCAATATTTACAACACCCTTTCTTTCAGCGCGTTAGTGCTATTGCTATACAATCCGTATATGCTTTACCAAGTAGGATTTCAGCTTTCGTTCGCTGCCGTAGTGGGGATTGTATGGCTCTATCCTTTCATTTACAGTTGGTTTTCGTTTAAATGGAAACTTGCTGATTGGGCATGGCAACTCACGTGTGTTTCGTTAGCGGCTCAAGCAGCAACCTTTCCAATAGGCTTGCTCTATTTTCATCAGTTTCCTAATTATTTTTTTCTTTCTAACCTCGTTGTAATTCCTGGAGCATTTGCCGTGGTTAGTGGTGGACTAAGTTTGCTAATACTATCTCCGATAAGTACTGTTGCTAGCAGCCTAGGGTGGATCGTGGGTCATCTTATCCAAGGCATGAACTTTCTAATTCAGTTATTGAACGAACTTCCTTTTGCTGTTACCGACAATGTATATATCGATGTATTCTCTGCCATTTGCCTATCTCTTATAGTAATTTTTACAGGGAAACTATGGGTTACAAAAAATATCCAATGGCAGTACGCTCTGCTGGGAGTTGCCTTATGTTTTTCAGGGTGGGAAATCGCTAGAACTATACAAAACCAATCGACAAAAACCATTGGGGTATATCAAACTTCTCGGAAAGCCAATCTAGCACTTTTGCGAGCAGATAAACCAGTAATTTTGGTAGATAGCACCTTGCTAAACGATGAAAACACCCTTGGGTTTACGTTTAATGAAGACTTGCTTTTCAAAGGAATTTCGCCAGAAAACCTTTTTTTCCAAAAAGAATATCCACCGGCGTATATAGCACACGCTCACCCTTTCCCCCAAGTAACTTTACTTACTTGGGAAGGTAAGCTAATTCTATGGCTACACGGAAAAACACGACGTACATTTCCCATTGCCGTCGACTATGTGATTATTTCCAACAATGCTATTTACAATTTAACTGAGCTAGGCAATATCCACTGTAAAATGATTATATTAGATAATACCATAGGGTATCGTACAGGCGAGAACCTCACACAACAAGCTATACAGCAAGGCGTCCCTATCCATTGGGTGGCGAAGCAAGGAGCATGGCAAGCTGCCATTTATTAAATACAGCAATTTCTAGGTTTCGTGTCTTTCAAACGCCTCTATCAGGTGTTTGGCTGCTTTATAAGGAGAAATTTTACCTTCTTCCACTTGTTGAGTTAGCGGTGTAAGTAAATTTCGCACCTCGCCTGACTGATAAAACCTTTGCATCAAACTCTCTTGGATACTTTCAAACATCCAATGCTTATTTTGCCGAAGCCGATTCAGAAAAAACCAATTGGAATTCTTCATATCGATAACAAACTGTTCG
>CAYMYI010000003.1:0-1551 GCA_964394585.1 uncultured Roseobacteraceae bacterium | reverse complement strand
TCGATGGTGTTTGTAATAGTATCAATGTGTAGGTTATCTCTAGCAGAACATATTACTACTTTAGGCTGCCACCCCGACTCTTTCGCTCGGTACAAATGCAAGGCTGCTTGGTACTCTGCCTTTGCCCGCTTCGAGGGCAACACATTATCGCCATCTGCTTTTGTGATGGCTAGCATATCGGCCATTTCCATTACTCCCTTTTTAATTCCTTGAAGCTCGTCGCCAGCGCCTGCTAACATCAACAAAAGGAAAAAATCGGTCATCTGTTTTACGGCAACTTCAGATTGCCCAATCCCTACCGTTTCGACTAAAATCATATCAAAGCCAGCCGCTTCGCACAGCAGCATAGTTTCGCGTGTTTTGCGTGCTACCCCCCCCAAAGAACTTCCTGCAGGCGTAGGACGAATGAATGCTGCGGGGTTAGTCGCCAGCTTATCCATGCGCGTTTTATCTGCCATGATACTTCCCAATGAATCAGGGCTTGAAGGGTCGATGGCTAAAATGGCGATTTTCTTTCCTTGCTCAATCAGAAATTGCCCAAAGGTTTCTATAAATGTACTCTTCCCTACACCTGGTACTCCGGTAATACCAACACGTACTGAATTCCCCGAATGAGGCATCACCCCCGCAATTACTTCTTCTGCTAAGGCAATATCTTCCGCTAATTGGCTTTCTATAAGAGTAATCGCTTTACTAAGCACAAATCGGTTTTGATTTAATACTCCTTCAATATACTGCTGAGCCGAAAGGCGTTTTCTTTTAGGCATAAAACTGCTCTTTTTTTGATGAGAAACTAGTAAATTCAAACGAAATAATACCTCAAAGCAAAACTTTAAGCTAAAATTATGAGCTTATTACGGAAAATTTTCAATACCACAGCCATCGGGGGTACCATCTTCGTGTTTGCGTTTATGGGAGGGTTCAAATCGTTAGGTATTCAATTTGAGTTCTTGAATGTGTTAGAAGAAGTCTTCGAAGATTTCGATTTAACGCACATTTATTACAAAATTCGCAACGCACAAGCGGTAGAGTACGAAGATGACATCATCGTAGTTAATATTGGTAATTTACCCCGAAGAGGCATTGCTCAACAAATCAACATACTTAACAAGTACGGTGCAGAAGTTATAGGGATTGACGTTCGTTTTTTTGGTCTGAAAGAAGATGACCCTGTCGGCGATTTCATGCTTGAACAAGCCTTTAAAAATACCGAAAAAATTGTCATTGTCTCCGAATTACAGGCTCCTAATGCAGAAAAGCAATCATGGGACACTATGTATCTGCCTCCGGAAAGATTCCAAAAACACGTGAGTATCGGATACGCTAATATTGGGAATAAAGAACCTTCACCGTTCCCATTTTGGGGCACTATACCCCCTAAAGAAAAACTAACCAACGGGAAAGAACAAATCTGCTTTGCAGGGAAAGTTATGCAACTATATGACCCGAAAATTGCGGAAGAGTTTTTGAGCAGAAATAAAGAAGAAGTTATTTATTTTAAAGGCAACCTCGACAAATACACAAAACTTGATTACGATCAGGTATTAGAAG
>CAYMYI010000002.1:28513-113683 GCA_964394585.1 uncultured Roseobacteraceae bacterium | reverse complement strand
CGCTTTGGCGAATTGGCAAAACAACAAAATAAAATTTCCCAACAGACTCTAAGTCGGAAAATGATAGCCCTGTATTTCTATTAATAATTTGATTCAGCGCTTTCCTGCACTCAATAGAGCGTTGTAATATATAAGTCAGCCCCTCGGATGCTATATCTTCCTGCGAGCCTTTGATTCTATCATAGAACTGTCCTAGTAATGACTGCATGGTGTTAAATGAGATACTTTAGTTATGTAATCAATGTACCACGAATTTAGGATAAAGTATCTGTTTCCCAATAGCGTAGTTAATACTTGGACACAAAAGTGATTAGAAAATAAAAGGGTTAGCATCCGTAAAAAAGTAGCGTAATACCTCAACTATACAAGTAGAAAACCTGTCCAAGTTTTAGCGTTTAAGACACTATCGAAGAACTTCAAACAGATTTAGATGAATGGATACATTATTACAACCACGAAAGAACGCATACGGGTAAGCATTGTTTTGGTAAAACGCCTTATCAAACCTTACTGGACTCAATTCCCTTAGCAAAGGAAAAACTCATTGAACATGAAGATAAAATTTTTCTTTCTCAATCTGCCCTCAAAAGTCAGCGGGTAGTTGAGAAAGAAAAATTTGGGGATGATGGTAAAGAAATTAGTTAAATTGGACTTACCATACATTGTCAGATTTATTAATACTGTCAGATGAAGTAGTGGCTAATACAGTGTATTGTGGTTTGGTCTGTGAGCCACAGACTAAAGAGAGGATGCTCAAACCCAGTCCGAATTATAAATCTGAGCGGTTGGGAATGTTCCGAACTGTATATGAAGTACCTGAAAACTTCTTTAGCAAGTCCCCATTTTAATAACAAAGTGCTATTGAGTTTTTTTCAACCAAAAACCTCTCAGACGTTCTGTAAAAGCAAGTTCCCATTTTTTTTTGTGCAAACATTTTAAATTTTTCATCGAAAACTGAAATGTTATCACGAGTTTCTGCAAAAGTGATCAAATGTAGTTTGCAGAGTGGATTTGGAGGCTTTCTAATTCCATGCTAGCCTTTCCCATGGTATTGGTCGATTGATGAATGCACATTATAGTATGGTCTGTGAGCCACCGACCAAGGAGAAGTTATATCGACTTTTCAACAGCTCGGTTTTGGGGAAATTTTACGCCTAAAAATATTGGAAGCACAAAACAAAAAAGGAGTTACGTTTACACGTAACTCCTTGATTTTCAATGTGGGCTCACTAGGATTCGAACCTAGGACCCCCTGCTTGTAAGGCAGGTGCTCTGAACCAACTGAGCTATGAACCCTTTGTTGTTGTCCCCTATCGTTCGATTGGGAGTGCAAATATGGACTGGAGTTGTAAAACTTGCAAGAGTTCCCTAGAAAAAAAATCGCGGAAATTTGTTTCACATTGGTTATCAGAAAGATAATTTTTTCTACAAACAAAAAAATGTCTGAGGGGTCATTACTGAAAGGAATCGTCTGATATTTCGTTGATTGATATTTGAAAACTTCATACGTATGAATACCATCTCTGCTACTCGTTTTAAAGAAGGAATGCGTTTGCTTACCGGTTCAGTTACCATTGTTACTACCAACGGATCGGCCGGCAAAGGCGGTTTAACCGCTACGGCAGTTTGTTCGGTGAGCGATGCCCCGCCTACACTGTTGGTCTGTGTAAATTTGGACAATGCCCTCCACCAAACGATGGAAACCAACGGGGCGTTTACTGTCAATATTTTGCATACCCAACACGAAGCGCTTGCCAACCGATTTGCCGGTTTTATAGAAGGGGTTTCTATGGAAGACCGATTGCTAGAAGGTACGTGGCACTATGGCGCTACGCATACGCCAATCCTCGCTGATAGCCTGGCTAGCTTTGAGTGCCGCTGGAAACATGCTCTTTCGGAAGGCTCGCACCGGGTGATTTTCGGGGAAATTGTTGAAGTGCATACCCCTGCGAACGCATCGGCAGACCCTCTACTCTACTTTGATAGGGCGTACCATCACTTACAGTAATTTAGCGGTGGAGTAAACATTCCCCCCTACTCAATTCGTTGAGTGCTAAATTTCACCAATCTTAATAAAACTATGAACGCATTATTTATTGCTACTTGGACGCTTTGCACAAGCGCTCTTTTTCATCACTCACAAAATACTACAAGCATGGCTGAAGCTAACTTTTATGCATTTACACTCAATGCAATCGACGGAACTGAAATAAATTTTGAAAATTTCAAAGGGAAAAAGGTACTATTAGTGAACGTAGCTTCGCGCTGTGGTTTCACTCCCCAATATGCTACACTGCAAGAATTGCACGAAAAACACGGTGATAAGGTTGTGATACTCGGATTCCCTGCCAATAACTTCGGTGGACAAGAGCCTGGTTCTAACGATCAAATCGCTACGTTTTGCCAGAAAAATTATGGGGTGAGTTTCCAGATGTTTGAAAAAATTTCGGTGAAAGGAGACGACCAGCACCCCTTGTATCAGTGGTTGAGCGAGCAATCGGGAGAAACGCCTTCTTGGAATTTTTGCAAATACCTAGTCAGCGAAAACGGCGAAGTAGAAGCATTTTACAAGTCGAACGTGAACCCAATGGGTGATGAAGTCCTTGCTGCCATTGGGGTAGAATAACCCGTATTAAATTTGCTTTTAGAAGAGACTTTCCCGTTAGAAAGTCTCTTTTTTGATGCGCAAACGTTGCCTGAGCTGGTTAAGCGTATTCCGGTTATGCCCCGAATAGATACTTTCCAGAATGCTGTGCTTTTCTTTGCCGGTCAGGCGCCAACTCAAAGAGGCGCGTTGTACTTCGGTGGACGGTGAAGGTGTACCGGTGAAATCGCGTCGATGCATTTGCTCATACAACAAATAACCCGGCTGATATTCTAGGGTAAGTACCGAAAGATTGCCCTCAAACCATTCTTCGGCAAAGGTGAGTTTTTCCTGATGATAGAAATCCTGAATGTTCCCAAAGTTTTCGTAAAAGCCTTCAATCGGCCGAAATAACTGGTGGAACAAGCTTCTCGGTTCTGCGGTAGGGGGTTCGCTCATCCCCTCTCCTACTTGCGTATCGCGAATTGATAGTAAAATTACTTCTGAGGTATTCCGCTCAATCCATTCTCGAAATGTGTACAAAAATCGAAGCGCATCGCTCACCCCAAAGTTATCGATAATGCCGGCATCCATAATTTCTAGGGCAGGTTGGCTAGGTAGCATTACGTTAGGTGTAACATAGGGGAAAGTGGCATTCATCCGTAAAGCACTTAAAAAACGGAGTTGCTCCGCGCGTTGGGCTTTAAAAAACCGTTGAAAATCTATGCCGGTAATATGTCCTTTCCAAGGGTTATCGGTGAGTTGTTGGGTAGGGTCGTAACTGCGGGTCATGTAGCTTACCGGGTGCGAAGCGATGTACAGCTTACGCCCATCGTTAATGATGGTAGGCGTGAGTAACAACATGGGAATTTGCGCCTTCATCTCTGCTTCCCGATAATCGCTAATAGGTTTATCGAGAAACTGAAATGTGTTGGTGTTGAGGCGTTGTTCAAAGGCATATCCTCGATCGGAAGCGTAGGCAATGCCATCGTAGTAAATTTTGCGTTTTCCTATGAATAAATCGTTGGCTAAAAAGTTGAAAATTACAGAGTTGAGGTGATCGTGCGAAATAGAAGCTAGGAACTTCTCGTGATGAGGTACCACTGTAGTATCACGTAGACTTCGCCACAGTAGTTCTCGATAGTAGGCAGCGCCAATGGCGCCACCCGAAGCTCCGGTAATCAGCGCGGTATGCTGCATGAGTTTACCTTGCGTGAGGCTATCGGCTATTTGCAAGGCGCGTACTGCCCACATAGCAGCGCGTTGCCCTCCTCCACTGGTACAGATTAGCACGAGCGGTGGTTTTCCTTCAATTGCGAACTTATTTCGCCAATTGCGTAGCATTGTAAGCGTTTGCCGAAAGTCGGTTTCATAGTGGGTATCGCTATGCTGAAGTTTTATCTGGGTTTCGTTGTACAATGCCGGCGGGGCCTGATAATCAAGCCCATAGGCAAAACTTCCCTTTTGGAAATAAGGAGAGGTTGCCAGTAGGTTCACTCCAAAAAGCAACAGAATACCTACACTAAATGCCCACTCGCGAAACCACCAAGAAATGGCACCAATCAGCATTAAAAATACGGTGAGCAGCAAGATTACACTTGCCGCAGCCGGCAGTTGAAACGCTGTATATTCCCCGAAAAAGCCCATGATGATAAGCACCAGGAGAATAAAAATCTCTACGGTGAGCAAGTTGAATTGGTGCTGATCGAATACGCGCACAATGGCTTGTTTATCTACAAGATGCGATGTGCTCGGTACTTTAGTAGGCTGAAACGAGAGCTCTAGGTAATTATCTACCCGAATTTTTTTCTTTCGAGCAATTTCTAGCCGGTGCATTACATTCGCGCGGCTTACCGGTGCTTTCCGAAGGCTCTGATCGACTCGTTGTACTAATTGCTGAAAAATGTGTTGGTTGTTCCATACAAAATAGGCAAACAACAATAACAACGTTACTAGAAAACCTAACCATAAACCAGCTACATAGAGTGAAATTTGCCAGGGCTTCACAAACTCGTTATCGAGCTGGTAGTGGACAATGTAAAAAGTATACACTCCCATAAATAGCAGAGGAATCAGCGCATTGTTGAGGGTGAACTTCAAAAAAGGCAGCCGCAACGCACCTAAAAAACTGAACCGAAAACTATCAAGAATATAGGAGGTAACATGAAACGACATGGTGAAAAAACCCAAGGAAACCCCCACTACACAATAGCCCACAAAATCGACCTTATCGAGGTATTCCGGATCAAGAAAGAGGTACATCGCCCCAAGCGCCTTGGCAAAGTTGCCCGTAACAAGGGCAAACAAAAATAACCAACACAGCAGTAATAGTTGATTTTTCCTTAAATGATTAAGCAACAATTTCACGGTAAAACTCCGATAGATTTCACTCGCATAGTACCGGAGCTGTGTGTTCCAACGTCTAATTCGGTTTCCCATAGCTGCAAGATAGCCAGAATAGTACATGAGAAGTAGTGAACGATTTATTTATGCACGAATCCTATAACAATGTATTGCATCTTTCCGTACAATTGAAAAGTTATCACCTATTATCTAATGAACTATGATCTGGTTGAAATTTCTACAACATCCTTTTTGGCAAAAATCAGTGCCCTCCTCTTACGAAGAAGCTCCCCTCAAAGTATTGGAGCGCATTATTGCCAAATTTGAAGTCGATTTACACAATGCACACTCCAATTAGCGGCGCGTAAGGCTGAGTTAACGCAGATGGTAGCTCATTACCAAACACTTTCCGATGAAATAGGCGCATCGAAAAAGCGAGCATATCAAGCGGAAAAAACGCAGCTAAGCCGGCAACAAGCACAAACCGATTTGCAAACCATGCATTACCAACGGCTGCTTATTCAGGTAACCCAAGAATACGAGCGCACAGATCGCGAAATTTGCAACCTACAAATTCGGCTCGAAATGGCGCGTTCAAAATATACTCTTTTGCAAACCTCGTCGTGATTTTTCACTTTTTTCAGAGCAATAAAAAAGTCATCCTGTTAAAAAGGATGACTTTTTCTTTTTTCAAGGAATGATAGCGCAGCAATTATTTATCGCCTTTGTTTTCTTCTTCCTCCGTTCCTTCTTCAGGCATTAGTACAATTTGAATGTACTCGTCGGTATCTAAGAATTTTTTCGCTATTTTCTTCAAATCTTTTGCGTTCAGTTTACCCACAAACTCGTCGTACTGATAGAACGTATCAAAACCACGATCTGACGTTACATAGCTACGGATTTGATTGAGCCAGTAGCGGTTTTGCTCAAGGTTTTCTTCGCGGCTTCGCTTCTGTTGCTCTTTCACCTTCGCAACGTCTTCTTCCGTAGGGCCTTTCTTTACAATGTTTTCGATTTCTTCGAAGGTAGCCGCAATGAGCTGATCAACGTTTTCAGGTCCACACGGGAAACTGATATTGAAGCTGTAGTTTTTATACGGGATACGACTCGTAAAGCCAGATGCTCCTACTCCGTACACCCCACCTTTTTCTTCGCGCAGAATTTCGATGAGTTTAATGTTGAGCACCTCGGCGAGGGCATCGAGCAAGTAGGCTTCGTAGCGGTCGCCGTCGAACTCTCCCGTAAAGCGGATTTGCACCAAGCTTTTAGGGTCGGTTCCCTTGTTGATTACTTTCTCCACTTTTCCTTCTGGTGGGCGGATTCCTAAATCTTTGTACGATTCCTCCGCACCTTTTTCAGCAGGAAGGCTTCCGAGGTATTGCGCCAACATCGGTTTCATCTCTTCAATATCAAAATTCCCTACAAAGAAGAATTTAAAATCGGCAGCATTTGCAAAACGCTCTTTGTAGATACCATGTACTTTGTCGAGTTCTACTTTGTCCATTTCCTCAGGGGTGGGAAAACCGCCTGCACGAGGGTGGTTTTGCGTCATGATGCGGCTCACTTGGTCTGAGAAATAGAAATTTGGATTTGCCATAAGGTTTCCAAATAGCATTTTATTGCGTTGAATTGCCGATTGGAACGCTTCCTTATCTTCGCGAGGTTGGGTAAAGCTCAGGTGGATAAGCTGCAGCATGGTTTCCAAATCTTTTGGAGCACAATCGCCATTCATACCTTCTGAGTATGTACTGATGTACGCCGAAGCCGATGCGTTTTTACCTGCCAAAAGTTTTTGCAAGTCGGTAGCTGAGAACTCTGAAATACCACTTTGTGCCATCATCTGTCCGGCATTCGAAGCGGTGATGTGCATCTCGTCGGGGTAAAGCGAATGTCCGCCTTCGCTGTAAGCTGAAAACAAAATTTCATCGTTTTTAAAATCGGTAGGGCGCAAGTATACCTCAATTCCGTTCGAAAGTGTCAGTTTGGTAATTTCTACATCTTTCAGTTTGAGTTCACTTTCCACACTCCCTGCCTGAGGTTTTTCGGGCATTAGCTGAGCACCGGCAAGCTTATCTTCGTAAGGAGCAATTTCGGCAGTTTCTACTTCTTCGAGCAAGTTACGGATGTCTTGTTCGGTGGGGTACTCCAACCCTTCTTTATCGGGGCCGGTTACAATCACCACGCGGTTATCGTCGGTAATCCACTGTTTAGCTAATTTATTGATTTCCTCAAGTTCAATGGTCGGGAGTATCTTCTGCAAAAATTCGTATTCGAACTCAATCCCGGGGATTGGTTCATCCTCTAAGAAATTATTGATGTACTCTTGAACCAAGCGGCGCGACTCGGTTTTATCGCGTTCGTTGTAGGCTTGTTCGTAGCGAGTAAGCAAGTTTTTCTTGAAGCGCTCTAACTCACCGGGGGTAAATCCATATTTAAGTACCCGTTCGTTTTCTTCGAGTAAGGTACGCAACCCTTTCAGTACGCCTCCTTCGCCCACAGCAGCGAACGACGAGTATTCGCTTGTAGTGCGGGCGATACCATCGCCATAGCTAGTTCCACCAAAAATAAAGGGAGGATCAGCCTTTTGGCGCAATTCGTTAAGGCGTTGGTTAATCATACCGTTGTAGCACTGGTACACAATCTGTTGGCGGAGGTCTGCCAAGCTACCCTTTTCCTCTTCTTTTTCTTTTTTGTAGATCAACTGAATTTGCGTGAATGAAGCTTCCTCATCTTTCGCAAATACCACGTAGGTTTCTTCGTGCCCTGGCACATCGTAATACATACGCTCTCTTGGGTTTTCTTTCGCAGGGATATTTCCAAATTGGTCTTTTATTTTTTGCTCCATCTCGTCGGGGTCTACATCGCCTACGGCAATAATTGCCATCAGGTCGGGGCGATACCAATCTTGGTAAAACTTACGTACTGTTTCATACGAAGCATTTTCTATGACTTCTTTAGTACCGATGGGCAAGCGCTCGGCATAGCGAGAATCTTTTAAATAAATAGGCAACCATTTTTCCAGCATCCGCTGATTGGCTCCTCTACCCAAACGCCACTCTTCTATCACCACGCCTCGCTCTTTATCGATTTCTTCTTCGGTGAACTCTACTTGGTGTGCCCAATCTTCCAAAATCTGTAAGCCTTTTTCTACCAATTCTGGATTATCGGTAGGGATGGGTAGCATGTATACGGTTTCATCGAAACTGGTGTAAGCGTTCAAGTCAGCGCCAAACTCTACACCAATCGACTGCAGGTAGCTCACCAATTCGTTTTTCTTAAAGTTCTTGGTTCCATTAAACGCCATGTGTTCAATGAAATGAGCCAATCCGCGCTGATTGTCATCTTCGAGGATAGAGCCTGCGTTAACCACTAACCGAAGTTCCACACGGTTTTCCGGTTTGCTGTTCTGGCGAATGTAGTACTTCATGCCATTTTCGAGCGTCCCGATGCGAACGTTCGAGTCGGTAGGCACTACGCTTTCTAGGCTTCCCTCTACCTTAGTTTCTTGTGCGGTGGCAACGAGCTGGCTGAAGATCATGACACACCACAGTGCACAGAAAATGAGAGTTTTAAAATGATTTCTTTTCATGTTTGAATAGATGTTTAATTATGATATAAGTTAACCGAGTGTTAAACTCTTTACAAAGAAGAGGTACAATACCGACCTCTCAAAGCACGGTTAAACGTTGTTAGGTTTTTGGAACAAAAAAGGCAGAGATATGCGGGAATCTCTGCCTTTAAACGATTACTCGAGCGGTTATAATCGGATTATTTTTTGTAAATCTCTATGGGGATAGAGTTTGTAGTGCTTTTTCCACCTACTTCTACATACGATGCGTTTTCAGGAGAGTGATACACGCGCTGCGTAGCTTTGATAAAATCGGCGGCTTCGGCTTTAAAGATGTTTTCCACATATTTCTGCGGGTTGCGGTCAATCAGTGGGAACCACGTGCTTTGTACCTGAATCATGATTCGATGTCCTTTTTTAAAAGTATGGAGGACATCTTGCAGCGGGAAGGTTACCTCGGTTACTTCGTTGGGGGTAAACGGCTCTGGGGTTACAAAACTGTTGCGGAAACGCCCACGGATTACCTCACTCCGAACCATCTGCTGGTATCCTTTCATGGTTACATTAGAAGGGTTATGCTCATACTCGGGGTGGTCGTAGGGGTACACATCGATCAATTTGACAATCCAATCGGAATCAGTACCTGAAGTAGCTACTTTTAAGCGAGCCATAATTTCGCCGGCAATGGTTACATCTTCTTCGAGGGGTTCTGTCTGGAACACCAGTACATCGGGGCGGCGCGCTGCAAAGCGTTGGTCGTCGCTCATATACTTTCGAGGCGTAAACACCATTTTATGGTCTTCGGTGTAGGGTACAGGTTTGGCAGGGTCGCTTACATACTCAGAGAACTCCGATTCTTCTGCCATAGGTGTTGTTTCCACGCGTAGCACTCCTCCTGCCCCGAAATATAGCTTTACAGGGTCAACATTTTCAGGTGGCCATGTATCAAATTTTTTCCATTCTTTCGTGCCGGTATCGAACATGTAAGCATCGGGTAGGTCGGGTTGCGCTCCCCCTTTCAAATGATACGTAAAGAATGGGTGCTCAATTTCTTTTTGGTAAAAGGTAGAAACGCTATCACCGAAATACACATGCCCAACAGCTTGGAAGCCACGTTCACGCGCCCAATCGCCATGGCTCCACGGTCCCATCACAATCGTGTTCCAATTGCCATTATCGGCTTTTTCAATTCCTTTGTAGATGTTCAGCGGGCCGTATAAATCTTCAGCATCGAACCAACCGCCTACGGTCATGGTGGCGTGGTCTACCGTTTTCACATGGGGGATGATGCTACGTTTCTGCCAAAAATCGTCATAATTGGGGTGTTCTACCAACTGTTGCCAGAACTCGTTATCTTCTCCGTAGTATTTCGAAGCATTTTTGAGGGGTCCCATGTTCATGTAAAAATCGTACATATCGTTTTCTTCGGGGCGCACCATTTGGTACCAAGCCTTATCGGTAGGGGCATCTTTTTGATAGCCAAACACCGCCGTAGCGAGCCAATAGCTTTGTAAATATGCGCCATTGTGGTGGAAATCGTCGAAGAAGAAATCGCCTATAGGGGCTTGAGGCGAAGATGCCACTAAAGCGGGGTGGCCATCTACTGCGCCGGCGATGGTGTAAAACCCTGGGTACGAAATCCCCCATTGCCCAAACTTGCCGTTGTGTTTACCTTTCAGTTCTTTGAGTAAAAACTCGATGGTATCGTAGGTATCGGAACTTTCGTCGATATCGGTTTTGTCTTTGGTTATATTGGCACCAACATGGGGGCGCATGTTATCGTATTTCCCTTCTGACATCCAACGCCCGCGCACATCTTGGTACACAAAAATGTATTTATCGCGCATGAGGTATCGCGATGGCCCAAGTGAACGAGGATATTTATCGGCCCCATAGGGACGGCAAGAGTAGGGAGTCCGTTGCATTAAAAACGGATACTGCTGTGAATCGTCTTTGGGGACATACACGGCGGTGTAGAGTTTCACACCATCGCGCATGGGGATGTTGTATTCGTATTTTTGGTAGTTTTCGACTACGTAGGCTGAGTCGAGTTGGGCAACGGTAGGGGTTGCTTGTTGGCAATTTGCTGCCGAAATGGCAAATAAGACCACCGCTACGATTGGAAATAATCGCTGGGTAAACTGTTTCATCATCATTGGGATCGGTTAAAGTTTAACAATTCAATGTAGTTTTTCAGGAAATATACTGAATTCCCACACCAATTGCGGTGCTGCCGAGTCCCTCATACAATGCGCAGTCGTCTAGGAAGAGGTGCCGTCATCTTTCTTTTTATCGGTATCTTCTTCGATGAGGTCAAAAACATCTTCTCCGTATTTTTCCAACAAGAATCGCTTGCGGTATAGCAGCTGCGCAATATCGCACACCTCGTGGGTAAAATAGGCGTTAAATCCTCCACCAATGACAGCGCCGGTAATCGGAATTACCTCCCCTACCTTCGCTTTTAACAGCCGAATGGTAATAGAGCTACTCATGGTGCGAAGCGTATCGATAAATGTAGTTTTAGAGATGGTTTCTTTGTTACCCTCTCCTTTTTTGGCTACGTCGTATGCCATTTTCAACATGCGTGAAAGAACCGCTTGCCGAGTAGTTTCATCGTCCGCAGCGGCGTATTCCATAATGTTCAGGGCAAAGAGGCGTTCTTGCTGTAAGTTGATATCAAAGCCATAGGCAGTGGCAAATTCGCTAATAGCTTGTTGGTTCAAGGAAATTAAGGCGATAATATCCGAAGCACTCTGCGACTCTTCCTCTTGGGCATCGCCACACAAAAGCTGGTATTTTTTGCGCAAGCCACCGACGATTTGTTCGACTTCGTCGAGGGTAAGCGCATTGATATCGCTAGGCGATTGGATTTGTGGGTAGCCAGCTTGAGCATACTGCTCCATCACCTGTTTGGCATTCACCGACCACTTCGATACATCTTGGAAAGTGTTGAGGCTTTTCTCTTGTACCTGTTGTAAAATCTTTTCGATACCGGGAATCGTACCCACCCACTTCGCTGCTTTATTCAGCGAGCTGTTCAGGTTATCGAGCAAATTCCCAAAAATCCCTTTGTTTTTTTTGGGAGTTTGCTCTTGTATTTCTTGGATGACTTGTAACTCGTAACGGGTAGGCTGTTCTTTCATGATACATGTGCAATAGTTTGCAAAACAAAAATCAAGAAATAGACAAAACAAAAAATTCCTGACATCTTTTCTTTTTTACAAATTTTAAGAAATACAGAACGACGTTTTGGCAGAAAAAACCCCATAAGGCGAAGCTCTTTCTACATCCTTTCAAAAAAATACAAAAAACGTAAACAGCCTTTCCATTGGCAGAGTTAAGCAAGCGTATCTATTTAAAATTTTCTACTCTACCCACGAAACCAGCTATTCATGAAACATGCTGCCTTATCTTTTCTTCTGTTCGGAATTCTATGCATTTCCTCCTTTTCCGCTTGGTCGCAAGAACGGTTAACCATTAGCGGTTATTTAAAAGATGGAGATACCGGAGAGACCCTTATTGGCGCTTCGGTATATGTAACCGAACTTGAAACAGGCGTAATCACCAACGTGTACGGTTTTTATTCGATTTCCCTGCCTAATGGTAATTATACTGTTAAATACAGCTACGTAGGCTATAGTACTGTAACGCAAACGGTGAACCTAACCGAAAACCAAACGCTTGACATAGAATTGCCTGTAGCAAGCGAAGAACTAGAAGAAGTGGTAGTAACCGCCGAGGCTGAAGATGCCAACGTGAAGAACATTGAAATGAGTGTGCAGAAATTAGAGATGAAAACCATCCAAAAAATGCCTGCACTTTTGGGCGAAGTCGACGTGTTGCGCAGCATCCAACAACTTCCCGGCGTGAGTACAGTGGGTGAAGGTGCTGCCGGCTTCAATGTGCGGGGCGGCAGCATCGACCAGAACTTGGTGCTATTAGACGAAGCTCCGGTGTATAACTCCTCGCACTTGTTTGGGTTCTTTTCGGTGTTTAATCCCGATGCCGTGAAAGATGTAAAACTCTACAAAGGGGGGATTCCCGCGCAATATGGCGGAAGGCTCTCTTCTATCCTCGATGTACGCATGAAAGAAGGCAATAGCAAGCGCCTTTCGGCTTCGGGCGGTGTCGGGCTTATTTTCAGCCGTTTAACGGTAGAAGCCCCGATTGTGGAAGATAAAGCCTCGTTTATTGTGGCAGCCCGACGTTCCTATATCGATGTGCTAGCCCGACCGTTTCTCAGTGGTGACCTTGCCGAAAGTGCCTTCAATTTTTACGACCTCACGTTAAAAACCAATGTAAAGCTCAACGATAAAAATCAACTGTTTCTTTCCGGCTACCTAGGCCGCGATGTGTTTACCTTCGGAGAAGATGGCGGTTTTAATTGGGGCAACCAAACGGTTTCTTTCCGTTGGAATCATCTGTTCAACGAGCGGTTATTTTCCAACATCACCGCATTTTACAGCAATTACGACTACGAGCTAGGCTTTCGCGATGGCACCGAAAACTCTTTCGATTGGAACTCGAAAATTAAAACTTACAGTGTACGCCCCGAACTCAACTTTTTCTTGAACCCACGCAATACGCTCACCTTTGGGGGGCAAATGCTTATCTATGATTTTGAACCGGGTAACGCATTTGGGGTAAGCGAAGGCGAAGTTGCCGATGTGAGCCTTGCCAACAAATACGCCGCCGAAGCAGCCGTATTTCTCAGCAACGAGCAAGAAGTATCGCCGCGGCTCTCGTTGCAATATGGATTGCGGTTTTCGTGGTTCAGCTATATGGGCGAAGGAACCGCCTACGAATATGCCAACGCTGAGGTAGCCGGTACGCGCCGTCCCGTTACCGGATTCACCGAGTACGATCAGTGGGAAAATATACAGACATACAGCAATTGGGAACCACGCTTTTCGGTAAAATATGAGCTGAACAGCGTAAGTTCGTTGAAGGCAAGCTACCAACGCATGGCACAGTACCTCCACCTCATTTCGAATGGGGCAGCTTCTATTCCCCTCGATGTCTGGACGCCAAGTACCAACAACATACAACCGCAGCTTGCCGATCAAATTGCCTTGGGGTATTTCCGCAATTTCAAACAAAACACCTACGAAACATCGGTTGAGGTGTATTATAAAGATTTCCAAAACTTAGTGGAGTATATTGATGGTGCCGATTTGCTCCTGAACGAGTTCCTCGAAGGCGATCTACTCAACGGAGTTGGGCGAGCCTACGGAGCAGAATTTTATGTAGAAAAGAAAAAAGGGCGGTTAACAGGATGGATAGGCTACACGCTGGCACGCACCGAACGCAAGGTGGAGGGCATCAACCAAGGCGATTGGTTCCCAGCTCGCTTCGACCAAACCCACAACTTGAATATCACGGCATTCTACGAACTAAGCCCCCGCCTCACGCTTTCGAGTAGTTTTGCCCTTATTTCGGGTACGCCGGCAACGTTCCCTACCAATCGGATTGAGCTACAAGGCTACGTGATTCCGCACAACTCAGAAGACCGCCGCAACAACTACCGCATTCCTGCCTATCACCGCCTTGATATTTCCGCCACGCTCTACCCTAAAAAGAAAGAAAACCGAAAAAATGATAGCTATTGGGTATTCTCAGTGTATAATCTGTATAACAGACGCAATCCGTTTTCCATCTATTTCCAACAAAGTGAAACCCGGCCGATTGGTGGGCAGCCTCTCAATACCGAAGCCGTGCGGTTTTCGGTAATCGGCAGCTTTATCCCTTCGGTATCGTATAACTTTAAGTTTTAAGCCTATTTTTGCACTCGTTGAAACAGAGTTTCTGCAACATGTAGAAGCTCTTTTTTTTCATGTTTTATCGGAATAATTATGCAGGTAAAATACACGAAACACTTTTTAAATAAGCTAGAAGATTTATTCGCTGAAACTGATTTTATTTTGCGATACGAAAAGGGGAATTTCAAATCGGGTTATTGCGTTTTAAAAGACAACCGAATTGCCATTGTAAACAAGTATTACCCCTTAGAAGGAAAGATTAATTCCCTCATCGAGATACTGCGTACCATCGAAGTAGAAACCACCAATATGAGTGATAAAAACCGAAAATTATTACAGGAATTAAAAGACGAAAATCCACAGCAGGAAATTGATTTTTAAATTAGAAGAAATCCTGCATTAAAAAACACTTTTTGCTTTTCCAATAAATCGGAGCCAATTATGCCTTCAAGCCTGCAATTCTTCTTCTTATTGGAAAGTTAGGAAGGCAGAAAGCAACCCACCTTCACTCAAAAACGCTGGTTTGAATCCCTGCCTGGCTGTCCAGCAAATAAGCCCTTCCTACCCTGCCAAAATGTTGTTGATAGGCCGCTAATATTTGCTTGGGAGCCTCTGTTGCATAGTCTTCTGTTACTAAGGTGATGATGCCCCCGCCAAATCCTCCGCCCATCATTCGAGCGCCTACCACACCAAACGTATGACGCGCTTGCTCTACCAAAAAATCTAACTCTGCACAGCTCACTTGGTACTGATGCTGCAGTCCTTCGTGCCCCGCATACAAAAGCTGACCAATTTGCGCAATCTCCGAGCGTTGCAAGGCTGCTACCATTCGGTGAACCCGTTCGTTTTCTTGAAGCACATACTGCCATCGTTGTAGGGCAATCGGGTGCGATTGCATCGCTAAAAGGTGCTCCGAGCGCAAATCGCGGGGTGAGCGCAACTCTTGAAACTGCTGCCGAGCAAGGGCGAACCCTTCTTCACATTCTTGCCGGCGTTGGTTGTATTCGGTATTGGCTAAGTTGTGTTGCACGTGCGAATCGATAAATATCCAGCGGTATCCGTCCAACGCATTGGGGAAAGATTGGTGCTGCAACGTGTGGCAATCGAGTAACAAGGCATGCCTTTTTTCCGACATCACAATAGCGTACTGATCCATCATGCCGCCTTGCACACCAGTGCCATTTTCTGCTTCAGAGGCAAGCCGTACAAGCCGTTCTTTGTCAATCTTGAACGAAAAAATTTGATTGAGTAGCGCTATAAAACCACATGTAATTGCTGAGGAGGAAGATAGGCCTGCTCCTATGGGTATCGTGCTCTGAAACGCCATTTGTAGCCCACCTACCCTGTATCCGTTACGATGCAACGTGCGAACTGCCGAGCGGAAATAGCGTGTCCAATCGGAGGTAGAAACGTCGGTTTGCAACGAGAAACTTGCTTGTTGCGCCATATCGAGCGAATGGAGCATAAGGCGGTCGTCTTCGGTACGGATAGCGGCGAATGCTGCGTTGAACTGTACAGCAAATGGCAATACCCATCCGTGGTTGTAGTCGGTATGCTCACCGATAATGTTGGCTCGACCGGGAGCTTTTACGCAATGCGTTGGTTGCTTCCCAAATTGCTGCTCAAAGAAAGCCTTTAATGAAACTGCCATAGCTTAATAGTCGTCGGAAAGTGCAAACGAATTGGTACGAGTAATCCATCGGCCTCGCGTAAAGTCGGGAAAAGCCATAGGCTGACCACCCATGGCTATGGACTGTTCCGATAGGGGCGTAACGGCAAGCCAAGAAGCCACATCGTATACATCGAGAGGAGGAGTTTCGCCACGTTTCACACACTCTACAAATGCATGGCGGAGGAAGAAATCCATACCACCGTGCCCAGCACCTACGGCTTTTTCTTCGTACTTTTTCCACAGAGGATGATCGTATTTTTTCAGGTACGAATCCGCGCTTTCCCATCGGTGCGGCTCGCTGGTGCCCTCCACATATAGCGAGTTATTCACATCCATCCATAAGCCTTTCGTGCCTTGCACGCGAAACCCTAGCGAATACGGACGCGGAAGATTTGTATCGTGATGGAGCACCAACGTTTCTCCTTGGCTCGTGCGAATTAGCGTAGTTACCTTATCACCTAACTGAAAATTTATGCGCGCATTCGGATGGTCTGCCCCTCCTTTTGCGTGTTGAACGATGTACTCGTGCAGCCCCCTAGCTTTCGATGCCATCGCCGTTAGGGAAACAAGCCGATTGCCTCGGTTTAGGTTCAAGTAGTTAGAGAGAGGGCCTAAACCATGCGTTGGGTACAAATCGCCGTTGCGGTGTACCGAATGGTGCGTACGCCATTTTGCCTCGCTAAATCCTTTTTCGCCAAATTCTGCACCGAAGTTGTAGGGCGTTTTCCCATCGTTGAATTTCACCCCGCGCAAATCGTGTTGGTAGCCTCCTTCCAAGTGCACCAACTCTCCGAAAAGGTTTTCGCGAACCATTTGTAATACTGCCATTACATCGCGCCGATAGCACACATTTTCTAGAAAAAACAATGGTGTGCTAGTCGCTTCGTATGTATTGACGAGTTGCCAGCACTCATCGAGCGAGAAACCGCCCGATACTTCCATGCCCACGTACTTTCCGGCGTTCATGGCTGCCACTGCCATTTCAGTATGCCAACGCCAAGGAGTCGAAATCATCACGGCATCGATATCTTCCTTCGCCAGTAAGTTATGGAAATCGCGTTCGCCATCTTTATATACTTTGGGCTTGGTTTGGTTGTGTTCTTCGTAAATCTTAAAGGTACGGCGGAGCATTTCATCGGAAATATCGCATACAACGGGGACTTCGCAATCAGATCGTTTGAGCAGCCCGCTCACGTGCGATTGCCCCCGAAGCCCCACGCCAAGCATGGCAATCCGTACTTTTTCTTTTTTAAAAGGAGATGAAGGCGCAGAAGGTTCGGCTTGTGTGTTTCCCCCCGAAAAGGCAACGCTGGCTCCGGCAAGTGCCGAAGTTTTCAGAAAATTGCGGCGGTTGATAGCTTTCATAAGTTTGTGGTTTGGGATGAGAATGTGGGTCGATAGTCTGTTCACAAATCAACAGAAAAACTCCCAAGAAACGAAAATACCCCCGCTACAAACCCATTACGGATGCGCCGACACCCACTCTTCCCCATCGCAGAAGACTTCTTTTTTCCAAATAGGAACGGTTTCTTTCAGTGTATCAATGATAAACTGACAAGCTTCGAAGGAGGCTTTTCGGTGTGGAGTAGCTACGGCGACCACTACGGCAACATCTTCGGGATACAAAATTCCCTTGCGGTGTACTACTGCCGCTGCTAACGAATGCCAACGATTTTGAGCAGCATGTACAATTTTCTGGATTTCTTTCACCGCCATGGGGTCGTAGGCTTCATACTCTAAACGAAGCACTTCTTTTTGTTGGGTTCGGTTGCGCACTGCACCAATAAACACGTTGACTGCACCTGCTTGGGCGTTGGCAGCTTGGGCAATTACCGCCTGAACATCAATCGGCGTTTCGGTAAGGGTAATCATTTGCACTCGGTTTGGTAAAGTTCTTTTCAGTTCTACAAATAGATTGTATTTTTAACAAACGACGTGAATCATTTCAATCTTAAACCTGAAAAAAATGCTAGACCAAGAAACGAAAGCCCGAGTAGACCAATGGCTCAACGGGAATTACGATGCAGATACCAAAGCCGCCATCGAAACCTTACAACGCGAAAACGAGGAAGAACTCGTGGATAGCTTTTATAAAAGTTTGGAGTTTGGCACCGGTGGGTTGCGAGGCATTATGGGAGTAGGCTCCAACCGTATGAATAAATACACCGTTGGCACGGCTACTCAAGGGCTTGCCAATTACCTAAAAAAAGCGTTACCGAACCAAGCCATCAAAGCCGCCATTGCACACGATAGCCGCAACAATAGCCGCTTTTTTGCCGAAGTAACTGCCAATGTGTTTGCTGCTAATGGCATAAAAGTCTATTTATTCGAAAGCCTGCGCCCTACCCCCGAGCTTTCGTTTGCCATTCGCCACTTAGGATGCCACACTGGCGTAGTGCTCACCGCTTCGCACAACCCCAAAGAGTACAATGGCTACAAAGCCTATTGGAACGATGGTGGGCAGGTAGTCCCTCCGCACGATAAAAATATCATTGCCGAAGTAAATGCTATCCATTCGGTAGAAGAAGTAAAATTTGAAGGAGATGCTTCGCTGATTGAATCCATTGGCAAAGAAGTAGATGAAGCATACTTAAACACACTCAAAAGTTTTTCGCTTTCCCCGGAGATTATCGAAGCGCAAAAAGACTTGAAAATTGTGTTTACCCCTATCCACGGCACTGGCGTAACCCTCGTACCACCGGTACTTGCTAAGTTCGGATTCACCAACGTAACCATGGTAGAAGCCCAAGCCGAACCCGAAGGTAACGGCGATTTCCCTACGCTCGTATACCCCAACCCCGAAGAAGCCGAAGCCCTGAGTATGGCGCTCGCCAAAGCCCAAGAAATTGACGCCGATATTTTATTGGGAACCGACCCCGACGCCGACCGCGTAGGCATTGCCGTGAAAAATCATCACGGAGAGTTTCAGTTGCTCAATGGCAACCAAACGGCTACGTTGCTGTTCAACTATCTGATTGAAACTCGCAAAGAACGTGGCATGGCATCGCCCAACGATTTTGTTGCCAAAACCATTGTAACCACCGATTTGATCGATGCTTTCGCCGCCCACCATGGCATCCATTGTTTTAATACCCTCACGGGCTTCAAATACATAGCGGAAGTCATCCGCGAAAACGAAGGAAAACTCAAGTTTATCTGTGGGGGCGAAGAAAGCTACGGCTACCTCATTGGCGACGATGTCCGCGATAAAGATGCCGTGGCTTCTGTGGCACTCATTTGCGAAATGGTTGCCGTATTGAAACATCAAGGGCTTTCGCCGTTCGATAAGCTCATGGAGATTTACCAGCAGTTTGGGTTTTACAAAGAGCACCTCATTTCGGTAACCAAAAAAGGGAAAAAAGGGGCTGAAGAAATTGCTGAAATGATGAAAACCCTCCGCGAAAATCCTCCCAAAACCATCAATGGCTCAGCGTTGGTTCGCCTGCGCGATTACCAGGCATCAGTAGAAAAAAACATACAAAACGGAGAGGAAAGCCCGTTAGATTTCCCCAAATCGAACGTATTGCAGTTCTTCACTGAAGATGGCAGTAAAATTTCGGCACGTCCTTCGGGAACCGAACCTAAAATCAAATTTTATTTTAGCGTGAAAGCCCCGCTTGCTAACAAAGAGGCGTTCGATACGGTGGCCGCCCAACTCGACCAAAAAATTCAAGCGATTATCGCCGATATGAAGTTAAAATAAACACGCATGCTCCTTGATTTTTCTGTTCAAATCAAAGAGTTTCTTGGTTTATCAGATTCCTAAAGACGGCTTTGCTTGAAGGCTGCTCGTACTGAAAAAAGCTCCACTTATCACCCAAAAGTGGAGCTTTTTTATGCAACGGCGCTACATGATAGGCAACTTCTCTCCGTTATCCCTGTCCTAACATCCACTGTATGGCAATGATGGTTTTCGCATCGTAAATTTCCCCATTTTGAAGGGCTTGTTGGAGTTGAGGGGGGGTGTATCTCACCAATTGGATGTCTTCGTGTTCACCGGCGACACCGCCTCCTTCGTTCACTTTTTCTTGCTCGGTTACACGGGCAAAATACAAAAAGATGCGTTCAGAGCTTCCCCCCGGCGACACAAAGAAAGTCGAAATATGGGTTAGTGTTTTTACGGCATAGCCGATTTCCTCTTCAATTTCGCGGTACATGCATGTTTCTGGGCTTTCTCCCTCTTCTACTACTCCGGCTACAAGTTCGGTAAGCCACCCATCGGTTTTACCATAAGTGGGGTAGCGAAACTGGTTAACTAGCAGGTACTCTCCCCACGTTTCGTGAAAGATGAGCGCCGCTACGGCATCGCCTCGTTCGAGTTTTAGGCGGCGCATTGTAGTGCTCATGGTACCGTCGAATTGCTCTACTTGTAAATGAGCTTCATCAATTTTAAGGAAACCATCGAATACGCGTTTTTCCTGTTCTATGTGTACTTTTTTCATCTTAGAATTTTAAATATTTCGGGGGTGAATCGCTGCGGACTTCTGCCAGTCGTTCAGGTGGAATCAGTCCTTGTTGCACAGCATGTTCTGCTGCTTGTTGGGTATGTTGTACGAGCGCCATCGGGACGAGCTTCGTTTGGAGTTTTTGGGCAATTTGTACCACTTCGCGCGTGCGTTTCTCAGAGCTTACATCGCGAATGTAAATGGTAAGCACTCGCTGCGGAAATTCATGCACAACGCGCTGGTATATTTCCGGGTCGTGCTGGCCACTATCGCCAATGAGCACAAAAGGCAAGTGCGGAAATGCCTCCATCACCTCTTTAATTTTATAAAATTTATGCTGATGGTTGCCCATTTGTTCTTTTAAGTAACGGCGGAAACTATTGGGCAACGTTCGCAATAAAAAAACACCTTTCGGTATTTGGCGTAGTGTACAAAAATCGGAAAGCAAATCGTACAACCCCCATTCGCTGCTTGAAATGTAAAAAAAAGGATTGTGTCCGTTGCCTTTTGACCCCCTCTGCAAGGCACGATAAAAGGGAGCAGCTCCGGCAAAAGGTAAACGGGAGTACGCATTTTTGCGCAACATGAGGAAAAGTTTGCGAAAAAAATCGGTGGAGTGCGACACTAAAAGGGTATCGTCGATATCCGATATGACGCCATACTCGGGCATATCGCGCAAATTCATCAATTCACCAACGGCTGGTGCGGTAGTGGCGGCTAAAGGCTCTGAGGGGAGAATCGCAACTTCGAAGCGAGTCCAAGGGATAGTGCCTGTTTCACTAAGCAACTCCGTAGGGAGCACTACCTCAAAGTATCCGTCTTGATCAGTGAGTACATCTACGTTATACCCAAGGCAACGAATCGTTACCAATACATCGGGGATACCAGCACTACTGTAACGTTTGAGCATGGCTATGGCATTTTGCCACCAACGATCCGAAGGACGCGGGCTGGCAAGCCCATTATCTTCTAACAACCTACCTTTAATGAACGCTCCTTCTTCCGTGAGGTACCCTCGGTAAGTTTGCAATACGGTATTCTTCGACCACCCCATGGCACGTTTTAGTGCCACCTTCAACTTCCGAATGGGATATCCCAAGTGTTTTCTAACCTTTTTCAATAGTTACTGATGCGTTCGTAAGTGAGTACCTTGTTATCCAAAGTTAAGGATAAGGGAACGATGTACCCAATACCCATTTTCGGTTTGGCGGCAATCTGTACCTTTGCGGCTCATTCATCATCAAACGAAATAATATGAAAACTTCTGAAATACGCTTTCGAGTAGAACTAGATAGCCAAAATGTACCTGAAAAAATCTTTTGGGATGCTACCGACGGCCCTTCGATTGGTTTGCAAGAAGCACGCGCCATTACAATCTCGGTGTGGGATCATATCCAACAAGATACGCTACGCATCGACCTTTGGGGTAAAGAAATGACCGTAGATGAAATGAAACGTTTTTACATCGATACGATTGGAGGAATGGCGCAGAGCATTCGCACTTCTACCAACGATGAGTACATGAGCAAAGCCATGGACGAGCTGTGTGAAAAGTTGGTTAAACATTTAAAAGAAGAAAACAAAAAGTAGCCTTTATGCCTACCGCAAAGGGGGATACTGCTGCATCTCCCTTTGCACTAAAAACGGATGTGCAGCCCAACCCCTTGAGGGCTTATATTGATGCGCTGTAGCCATTCCATCATTTCTACATGGTTCTGGTGCATTACAAGATAGAAAATAGCATCGAATGCTAACAAAAACCCTCCTTGTAGCAACAAGCTGTTTCCAAACCCTGTAAGCCGCTCTGGTTTATTTGTAACATTTTTTGCCCGCTCTTTCAGGTATAATCCTCCTACCATGTAGCCCACATCGAGGGCCGCATTAAATAATAATAGTTTCTCAATTTTCAGCTGCTCATCGAGCACTTCGGTCCATTCGGGCGAAGCACCCATCGCCGACTTTACCCCCAAGTACCCAAAACCGGCAAGTGCTAGGTTCACCACGTTCCAGTATCCATTCATTTGATGAAAATACTTAGTAGCTCCACTTGAGCGGCTTGCCAAAATAGGGCTAGCTACCAAATTACCCACTGCCCAGCTACCCAGTACCAACATCCCCACCTTGTTGCGTTGCAGGCGCGTTTGGTTGAACTGTTCTACCGATTGGGCTAGGCACACTACACTCCATACCAGAAATGCAGATAATATAATTGTCTTTTTTATCATCGATTTGAAGTTAGAAAAGCGAAGGAAAACGAGAGTTATACATTGGTTGTATAACTTTATATGCCCACTGATGTTCTCTAAGAAAGAAAAAAGGAAACTGCTATGCCGCAACTTTACGATAACCACGGTCGCCCACTCACCTACTTGCGCCTTGCCGTAACCGACCGCTGTAACCTCCGCTGTTTTTACTGTATGCCCGAACATGGCATCCAATATTTACCCAAGCAGCAACTGCTCACCTACGAAGAAATGCTACGGCTAGTAGAACTCCTCAGCGAAATGGGAATCCGAAAAGTACGCATCACCGGCGGGGAGCCTTTCGTTCGAAAAGACCTCGTGCCTTTTATGCATCGGTTGGCAGCCCTGCCCCAGTTAGACATTCTCACACTTACCACCAATGGGGTACTCACCCAACCTCACATTCCCGCACTGGTAGAAATGGGCGTAACTTCTGTGAATTTAAGCTTAGATACGCTCGACCGCCAGCGGTTTCATCACATCACGCGCCGCGATGAGTTTGATAAAGTCATGGCTACTTACCATGCTCTCTTAGAACATCAAATTCAAGTTAAAATGAACGTGGTTGTGATGGAGGGCAAGAATGAAGAAGATATACTTCCGATGGTTGCCCTTACCAAAGAAGCCCCTGTGGAAGTTCGTTTTATCGAAGAGATGCCATTTAATGGAACCGGAGAGCATTACCCGAAACTTCGCTGGACTCACCAACGCATTTTAGCGCATATCCGTACGCAATACCCGCACATTATCCCAGAGCCATTTTCAGCTGGCGAAACAGCACAGCGTTACCACATAGAAGGGCACCAGGGTACAGTCGGCATTATTGCAGCATTCAGCCGAACGTTTTGCGGTTCTTGCAACCGAATCAGGATTACAGCGAAAGGAACGCTCAAAACCTGTTTGTACGATAACGGCGTGCTCGATATCAAAACCCTTATGCGTAGTGGTGCTACCGATGAAACGCTCAAAGCTGCCTTTTTACAAGCATTTCGATCGCGCGCCAAAGACGGCTTCGAAGCCGAAAAAGCGACGCACGCCCCCAAAGAATCTATGTCAGAAATAGGCGGATAAAACTCATTTATTGATTTTCATATAATCAAATAGTGATAGGTTTAAAAATAATCTATTGACTAAAACAGCTGTTTAACAGCGTAAAACAGCACTTGGCTACTTTTCCTCACTTCGGAACGTAATTCGATTCATAGCTAGTGAAAACAAACTATAAATCACTAGAAACTATGAAAACGTTACGTCGCTCTTTGCCTTTAATCCTCATGTGTAGCATTGCCTTCTCCGTGTGGGGGCAGAATATGCACACCCATTTCACCGCGTTGGAAATTGAAAACGCCAACACAGCCGCTCAAGAAGACTACCTCACCAAAACGGAGAAAGAAGTATTTGTATGGCTCAACTTAGCCCGTGCCTAACCAAAGCGATTTGCCCAAGTAGTACATGAGTACGCAAAAGCCAATGGGCACCTTGAGTCGCGCTATGCCAAATCGCTTTACAACGGTTTGTTACACCGAGTGGAACCTATGCAAGCTTTACATCCAAGTTATGCTATGTGGGATGCTGCCGAATGCCATGCGACCAATTCAGGCTTTAAGGGATACGTTGGGCACGACCGCGAGATGTCGGAATGTAATACCATACCAGGAAACGGAGGTTATGGAGAGTGCTGCTCTTACGGGATGGAAGAAGCGCTGCACATTGTGATGCAATTACTCATAGACGAAGATGTACCCTCGTTGGGGCACCGCCGAATTTGCTTCAATCCCGATTATGCCTTACTAGGGGTATCCATCCAAAAACATTCTATTTATGGCGTGAATGCCGTTCTCGACTTCACCTTCCAGGGCCACGAAGCAGACTGGTAAAATTATACCCGCATTCTGGCGAATTGATAAATGCAGGCAAACCCCACGAAAAACATCAAGCCGAATAGGCTCACAATCGACTCGATAGGGGTATTGTTAAGTAGTAAATAAATGCTGATAACGGTGAGGATAAGTAATACGAAGTTGAGGACAAAGTGCTTTACCATGATTGTAGTAGTTAGTAGAAATATTTGGTTTAATTGTTATACAACAAAGATGAAGGGTTTCCTGCATTCTCCCTTTACTTCAAGTTTTACAGATTGACCTCACTTTTTACTTGGTTGAGTAGTGCACAATAAATTGTACTAGATAACTATTCCTGCTTCACTGCTTTCATTTTATCTAAGATAGAACCCTTTACTACTATCTACTCCTTTCACAAATTCTTTTGAGAATCTTCTTTTTTTGCGCTGAATGCCGTAAGTTTTCAAAATGAAAAAATGCGTTCACCAAAACGAAATATGAAATATGAAATTCGTTCCCTCTTTACTTTTAAAGCAATTGTACACTAGTGGAAGTCTGAAAAACACCGATTCAGGGCTTCAGTTTATGATTAAAAACCGATTGAGCGATGCGCAAGTAACTGAATTGCGTCATGTAAAAATTGGCGACAAAGAAATTTCGTTAGAGGCTATCACCCTTGAGCTCGACGATGGCGCCATCACAACGCCAGCTAAAATTAATGCCGGCGAAGTACTAGACTTTCCTCTACGAAAGGTATTTGCTGTAAACATTGCCGGCGAAAGCTTACCGCTTGGAAAATACCCGATCCATGTAGAGTTTACCGCCAAGCCTTTTGGCAAATTATCGCTCAAAGCCGATGATTCTATCAAAGAAAATAAGATAGATATGCATCGGATTCCGCGGAACGAATTAGACGACTATGCCGATGATGCGATTAAAGAGCGTCAAAAGTTCACCGAAGCCTTTGTAGGGCACGAGTTGCAACATATTAATAAATATTCGTTTGACCCACACATTGCCGCCGGAAACTGCGAGCACTTTATTGGGGTTGCTCAGGTACCTATCGGCATTGCGGGGCCTATTACCGTGCATGGTGAACACGCGCAAGGTGATTTCCTGATTCCGCTTGCTACCGCTGAAGGTACGTTGGTAGCTTCTTACAACCGAGGAATCAAAGCATTAAACCTTAGTGGAGGGGTTACCGCCACAGTAGTGGGCGATGCCATGCAACGCGCTCCTGTCTTTGTGTTTGAAAATGCCCGTGGGGCTCGCGAATTTGTAAAGTGGGTCCAAAATAACATAAGCGAAATAAAAGACCATGCCGAAGCTACTTCGAGCGTAGCGACCTTGCAATATATCGACTACTACCTTTCTAACAAGTTTGCCTATTTGCGTTTCAACTTTTCTACCGGCGATGCTGCCGGGCAGAACATGGTCGGGCGTGCTACCTTTGCAGCTTCTAGCTGGATTCTAGACCACTATAAAGACCACGTGATTACGAATTTTTATTTGGAATCGAACTTTGCTACCGACAAAAAAGCCTCACAAATTAACATTATGCGCACGCGTGGAAAACGCGTAACGGCAGAGTGTGTGGTAAAACGCGATGTGCTTACACAAATTATGCGTGTTGAACCTGAAAAATTAGCGTATCATTCTGCGGTTGCCAACGTGGGGGCAATTCTTTCCGGCGCAAACAACAACGGTTTGCACTCTGCCAATGGAATTACCGCTATGTTCATCGCTACCGGGCAAGATGTCGCCAACGTATCGGAATCGTCTGCAGGCTTGTTCTATTGCGAACTTACCAAAGAAGGCGATTTGTACATGTCAATCACCATTCCATCGCTGATTGTGGCAACCTACGGCGGAGGTACTGGCTTAGCTACGCAGAAAGAATGCTTGGAATTACTAGGGTGTTACGGTAAAAACAAAGTTCAAAAGTTTGCCGAAATTGTATCGAGCGTAGTACTTGCAGGCGAATTATCGTTAGCCTCGGCTATCTCATCATCCGATTGGGTATCAAGCCACGAGCGCTACGGAAGAAACCGCTAAGCAATCCATCGAAATAGTTCAATAAGCGCAAAGTGGCAACGCTTTGCGTTTTTTTATGTATCCACCATGAAAATATCACAGCTAGAGTTTATAGGAAGAAAATTACGCCCGATAGAACTTGCCTTGCTTGCTAAGTACTTTTTACGGCTAAAACGAAAGCCTATTCAATTAGCAGATGGCAGAATCTACTCCATCGATCCTATTTCCGATTTAGGACTCATCCTGCAAAAACAGGGGGTATATGAGCCTGCGATGGAGCGCACCATTGCCGAAATTTTACAAGAAGGCGATACGTTTATCGACTTAGGCAGCAACGAAGGATACTTTGCCATTTTTGCCTCAAAACGGTGCGGGAATCGTGGGCGTGTATTTGCCATTGAACCTCAGCAACGCTTGTGGGAAGTAATTACAGCAAACTGTGCACTCAATCAAGCGAAAAATGTGCAACTCCTCCCGTTTGGTATGGGAGCCACCCCCCAAGAAATGACCCTGCAACTGTACCCCTCAACCAACTCAGGTGCTTCGAGCTTTTCTCCTAAATTTAACTTTTCGATTTCGTTTGCCGCACTGCGCAAAAAAATTTATGGCACTCAAACTGTAAAAATTTGCCAACTCGACGAATGGATAGACATATTCCCTCCTTCCGTAAAACTCATTAAAATTGATATTGAAGGATTTGAATTTGAGGCACTAAAAGGCGCTACCCAGCTCCTTACCCAAAAAGCTTTTCAACATATTTTGGTAGAAATACACCCCGCCGCCTTGCAAGGTATGGGGCAAAGTGAAGCTCAACTTGACGAGTTCTTAGCTAATTTTGGCTACACTAAAAAACGCCTTGGCAATAACCTGAACCTTTACTTTGCATAAAGTCTGTTACTAAACGCATGGCACAAACATCGCTTTCACTTATTGATCACCTCGAACGTACGCTCAAAACGGTAAGCACCTTCGCCCCGCATGGGGTTCTCCTCAAGAATAAAATAATAGCAGCAGCGCAGCGCGCCGAAGAACCACTCCTTACTGCGCTACTCGAAGATCCTACGCTGCGCCATGCCTTTTTTAAAGAAGTGAAAGGCGCGCTGGTGTTCAACACGCCGGCGTTTCAAGAAGCCGTCAACCAGCATGCTTTCCTGCAAAATAGTTATACGGCTTTCCGCAATAAAATTGGGCTAGCTGCAAATAGAAATTTTCTGCACAGTCTTTCCGAAGTAGTACTCGATTTTCCCTACAAAGATTGCGTGCTACAAGGCGCTCAGACTCACGAGCGTGCGCAAAAAAACGAACAGTTTTGGCATACTACGCTAGCTGCTCAGGAAATCGATCGGCTTTTTGAGCCAAAAGTATTGCACAAGTGGGAACGCATCGATGCCCACGGCACACAAACCCCCGAAACTGTGAAAGAAACTGACTCTTTCCTAATCCGAGGGAATAACCTACTTGTACTGCATAGCCTTAAATACCGCTATGCCGAACAAGTAAAGCTTATTTACATAGACCCCCCTTACAATACGGGAAATGATGGCTTTAACTACAACGACCGGTTCAACCATACTACTTGGCTGGTCTTCATGAAGAATCGCCTTGAAATTGCTCGTACGCTACTACGCCCCGATGGTATTCTGTACATCAGTTGCGACGACCGCGAACATGCATACTTGAAAATACTTTGCGATGAAATTTTCGGACGTGAACACTACATCACCAGCCTCATTTGGCGAAAAAAAGCAGGAGGGGCTAACGACAGCCAAGATATTGCCGTGGAACACGAGTATATCCTTACCTACCGAAAAGAAAAAAATGGCATCTACAAAATCCCGATAGATGCGAAAACCGTGGCCTCGTACAAGGGAAAAGATGAGAAGTTTGAAACGCACGGTCCTTTTAAAACCAAAGACCTAAACGACCCGAGTTTGAGCGATAGCCCCGGCTTACACTTCGATATCGAATGCCCCGACGGTACTATTTTACGAGGTACCGACCACCAATGGAAGTGCAACGAAGCTACGTTCCGAGATCGACTTGCCAACGGACGCATCGTATTTAAAAAAGTGAAAGACCGTTGGAAAGTCCATTACAAAATCTACCTAAATGAAGAAAAAGGACAACTTCGGCAAGATGCCGCCGGTAATATTATTCCACGAGGGCGCAACCTGTCGTCAATTCTGTATGATGTAGCGCTAAACAAAGATGGTAATCAAGATTTAAAATCATTATTTGATGGAAAAAGTCCGTTTAGCTACCCAAAGCCGGTAAAGTTGTTAGAGCAGCTCATCGTATCGGCAACAAAAGCAGGCGATTTAGTACTCGATTTCTTCGCAGGTTCTGGCACTACCGCCGAGGCAGTCATCGCTCTCAATCAAAAAACAGAAAAAAAGCGTCGGTTTATTTTAGTAGAACAGATGGAATATATTGAAGACATTACCGCCCCTCGTTTGCAAAAAGCACTGAGCAAATACCAAAGTTCTGAGAGTTTTGTGTATGCTGCGCTGAAACCACTTGCTGCCCTTTGGGCAGAACAGGTGCAACTAGCCAATTCGCAAGAAGAACTCAAGACCGTTTGGGAAACCATGCAACACAGTGGCTATGCTGACTGCCAAGCAAGCGCACAGCTTGCTAACCCAACATTTATCCAAGAGTTGTTTTCGCTGCCACTCTCCGAAGCCAAACAGTTTTTGCTCGAAACACTCGATGTAAATGCATGGTACGTTTCTCTTTTCGACCTTGAAAATGCTGATTTCTCAATTACTGAAACGGATAAGGCACTCAATCGAGCCTTCTACCCAAACGATATATGGAAACGCTAAGCCATGCAATTCCACGAAACCATAGCGTTGCCCGTTACCGAAGCCGACGTAAAACAAGCCATTCAGCAAGCGTTAGCTCATCATTTTATAGACAATCTGCGACACCGCTCGCCCAACGTGGCATTCGATAGTAAGTTGCGAGGCTATGTAGGGGAAATCGCTTTAAAAAACTGGTTTCGGTCTCAAGGCATTGACGTAACCACGCGCAATTATATACCCGACGGTGCCAATATTGATATCGACTTTGCCTACCATGGCCTGGATATTGAGCTAAAGACCTCGCTGGTTCCCGATGCCGACCAAACACTCGAAAACGCCTTCGCTCGCCGCGATCTAAAACTTATTTGCCGAGGGAAGCCTTCCGTAGCCTACCTTAAAGGCGATGTACACGTACAGATTTTTTATAACCACCGACGCAAACAAAAAGACACTTGGCTACAAGCACAACGCATCCCGTTAGAAAGTAAAAACGTCGAAACGATCTACGATGCCATATTGGGGAAATCGTACATCCGCCACACCTATTTGTTTGGCTGGATTGATAAAGCAACCCTGGTAAAGCGCCTTGAGGCAATGCCCGCTACCCAACGTACCTGGGCATATGCCCAACGTACCTTTTGGAAGTGCCCCCTTTCGAGTTGCTTTCCACCAGACCAACTTATTGCGTATTTACAGCAGCAAGGCAACTGCTAACCTCCCAAAATTGTGAGTTTTCATAGGATTCTCTGTGCTGAAACTAAAGGATTAGCGAAAATCCGCCTGTGTAAATCTTTAAAAATCAGGTTAATCAAATCAAGAAAAGCCTCAAATCCTATAAATCTTGGTATATCTTTGCAGCCTTAATTTTTCCATTAAAATTTTAAAGTAGTATTTATGGGCTTAAAATGTGGTATCGTAGGGTTGCCCAACGTTGGGAAATCCACGCTATTCAACGCAATATCAAATGCCAAAGCAGAGGCAGCCAATTATCCGTTTTGTACAATCGAACCCAATGTGGGCGTTGTAACCGTCCCCGATCCGCGCCTCAACGTATTAGAAAGTTTGGTAAACCCCCAAAAAGTGATTCCGACTATTATTGAATTTGTCGATATCGCCGGGTTGGTAAAAGGAGCCAGTAAAGGAGAAGGGCTTGGCAATCAGTTTTTGGCAAACATCCGCGAAGTAGATGCCATTATCCACGTAATTCGCTGCTTCGAAGACGAAAACGTAGTGCACGTTTCGGGTAGGGTTGACCCTATCGACGATAAAGAAATCATCGATACTGAGTTGCAACTTAAAGACTTGGAATCGGTAGAAAAACGCATAGCGCGTGCGGCTAAAATGGCAAAATCGGGCGATAAAGAGCAGAAAAAACTCATCGAAGTACTCGAAAAATATAAAGCGTATTTAGAACAAGGTAAAAATGCTCGTGGGTTAGAAGTTACCGACGAAGAAGCCGAACTAGTACGCGACTTGTTCCTGCTAACCGCTAAACCGGTAATTTACGTTGCCAATGTGGATGAAACGTCTATTCTTGATGGAAACGAACATGTAGAGAAATTAAGAAAGACTGTTGAAGCCGAAAACGCACAGGTAATTATGCTTTGTGCAAGCATTGAATCGCAAATTGCTGCCCTAGACGACGAGGACGAAAAAGCCTTGTTCTTAGAAGAATACTCGTTGGAAGAATCAGGACTTAACCGACTGATTCGCGCTTCGTATGCTTTGTTAAACCTTATCACTTACTTTACCGCGGGGGAAAAAGAAGTGCGCGCTTGGACAATCGAAAAAGGCTGGAAAGCCCCACAAGCCGCTGGCGTTATCCACTCCGATTTTGAGAAAGGGTTCATTCGTGCAGAAGTGATTAAGTTCGACGATTTTGCCACATACAAATCTGAGGCTGCTGTGAAAGAAGCGGGCAAAATGAGCGTAGAAGGAAAAGAATACGTAGTAACCGATGGCGATGTAATGCACTTCCGTTTTAACGTGTAACAAGCTCTCAAGACTCCATAAGCAAAGAAGGTACGTAACAGAGAGTTGCGTACCTTTTTTATTTTTTCAAAACAAATTCTTTTACATTTATTCAAAATACCAAGAAATAATTATATTTTATGAGGAAAACATGAAATAACTCCTAAGAATATTATGACAATTCAATATCTTCAATCAAATTATACTTTCTAGGCAACATAAAACTTCATAATATAATTAACAATTGCCATGCTCAATTACCCCGACATAGAGCTATATCTTGATAATTGCGCCAGCGAACCTTTGCATAAGATTGGGCGCATACAGCAGCATGGTATTCTGATAGTTGTGCAGAAAAGTGATGGAAAAATCATTCAAGCCAGTGAAAACCTAGAACGCTTTACCGATTGTGCCGCTACAGAAGCTCTAGGCAAACCGCTAGAATCCATTCTCCCTCACACAGAAAAAAATAAACTCCAAAAGTGGTTACATTCAGATGCCCCCCGCGAAACTTTGGAAGTTTATCAAAATGAAGCCGTATGGCTGCTGCGTTTGCACTCTACTCTTTTGTATTACCTCATAGAGATAGAAGAAAAACAGCAGGAATCGCTCGATAATTTGCAACGATTATTGGCACACCATATGGTACAAATGGAAAAAATGCCTACCCTACCGTTACTCTATCAGGCATTTACCGATGGACTGCAACAACTCCTCGGTTTCGATCGCATCTTGCTCATGGAATTTCAGGAAGATTGGCAAGGACAAGTAGTAGCAGAGAGTTTACAACAACCCGGGCATCCTTCTTTTTTATACCATCATTTTCCACCTCAAGACATTCCAGAACAGGCACGCCAAATGATGATGAAAGGCCCTTACCGCTACATTCCGGATGTACATGGGGAAAGTTGTGCCATTTTTCCCTACGAGAACCCTCTTACCCACGAACCAACCCCTCTGTTACGTTCCGTATTGCGAAACCCTTCAGAACTACACGTAGAGTATTTGAAAAATATGGGAGTAAACGCTTCCCTGAGCTTATCGATCGTATTTCAAAACAAACTTTGGGGTATTGCTGCCTGCCATCATTTTGAGGCTAAAGCCTTGAGCTTAGCACGCCGCGAAACCGCCCAGATGCTTACTCGCTACTTTTGTGCACAACTACAAGTAGAGCGAGAGGAAACCAACGAACAACTCTCAACTATTTTTGACGATGCCCGCAATGGTTTGCTCCATCAAATGACTGCCCATTACGATTTGTGGGAAGGGCTTACCCAAGGCATCTATTCTGTAGTTGATATGAACAACGCCGATGGAGCTGCGGTGTATTGGCATGGGCAACTCTATTTGGAAGGAAAAACGCCAAGTCGGGCTCAAACCGAAACTTTGTTGCAATGGCTCTTTCAGCAAAAAAAAATGAGTTCTTTGTTTTACACCGACCATCTCTCCCATCATTTTTCGCCTTCGAGAGCTTACAAATCGGTGGCAAGTGGGCTGATGTTCCTGCGTATTGCAGATATCCACGAAGCCTGCCTCTTATGGTTTAAACCCGAAATTATCCACGAAACCATTTGGGCAGGCAACCCTCATAATCCGGAAAAGCGCATCGCCTCCCAACCACACCTACATCCGCGGCGCTCTTTTGACCGATGGATAGAACTTACCCGAGGCTACTCTGCAGCGTGGGAACCTAGCGAAATCGAAATTGCTAAGCGTTTCCAAAAAGATATTACCAACTTCGTAATTGCAGCAAACCAACAGTTGCAAGAAGTAAACTACAAGCTGCAAGAATCGTTAGAAGCGCAGCAACAGCTAGTGGAAGAACTCCAAGCTGCGGAGGAAGAACTACGTCAAACACACGATTTCCAAGAGGAAATTATTGAAAAGCTATCGGATGCTTCTAAGCATATAGAAATGGAGGCTTCCGGGGAAAAGCGCAGCCGTATTGGTACGCTCGTTATTAACGAAGAGTACTGCATTATCTCTTTTAATAAACCTGCAAAAACATATTTTGAGCAGGGCATTCAGCTAGGTTCTTCGTTTTTACAGCTTTTTGAAGCCCAAAAACAAGAAGTTATACGCCAAAATTGCCTGCGAGCCTTTCAAGGCGAAAAGGCTGTGAGTGAAATTAAACAACCAATACGGGGTAAATTAGCTTGGTTCAAGTATCATATATATCCAATCTACGAGGCAAATGGCATTATCGGCTCGATTGGGTGCGATATCCAGAATATCACACGCCGCAAAACGGCGGAAGATACGGTACATAACCTTGCCCTAGTAGCACGTAATACCCACAGTGGCGTGATTATTACCGACGAGCACGAAAGAATTTTGTGGGTAAATACTGCTTTTACTGAAAATACGGGCTATTGTTCCGAAGAAGTGCGTGGGAAAGTCCCAGGTATGTTTCTCCAAGGGCCTGAGACCGACCGAAAAACAATCGCGTTCATGCAGCAAAAAATTCAGCAACGCGAAGAGTTTGAAGTAGAAATCCTCAACTACCACAAATCGGGGCGAAAGTATTGGGTAAACTTGCACGTACAGCCCTATACCGATACGTATGGAGATTTACGCTTCTTTTCGGTACAAACCGATATTACCAACCAGAAACTAGTAAACCAAGCTATTGCCGAAAACGAAGAGCAATTCAGGCTCATTTCGGAGAACTCGCAAGATATCATCGCCCTCCAAGAAAAAGATGGGTCTTTTGCATACATTTCCCCAGCAGTGGAAACCGTATTAGGGTACGACGCTTACCAAATGAAAGAAGTTACCTTACTCGATTTACTGCACCCCGACTTTCAGGAGCGAATTTATGGGAACGATTTTATCAGCTTTGTTCGGCAACATTTAACGCATTCGGTTGAGTATCAGATTCGCCATAAAAATGGCACTTACCTGTGGGTAGAAACCACCTTTCAAATTGTGAAGAAAGATGGTAAAGAAACCGAGCAGGTGCAATCGGTTACCAGAAATATCGAAGAACGCAAACGCGCCCAAAAACGGCTTGAGCACATTAACGAAAATCTTCTAAAAGCGAACGAAGAGCTAGATCATTTTGTCTACAGCGTATCACACGATTTACGTTCGCCAATTGCCTCAAGCTTAGGCCTTATTGAACTTATCAATCACGAGGAAGACAGAAAGGCGGTTAATTATTACGTACAACTTCAAAAAGAAAGTTTAGAACGACTCGATAAGTTCATTAATGATATCGTAGATTACTCGCGTAACAACCGCCTTGAGCTTTCTAGGGACACCATACATTGGCATACTGTTATCGAAGAAATATTTAAATTGTATAAATTTTTACCTGAAACTTCGCAAATACAAACCGAAATTGTGGTGAACGGTGAAGATATAACGTTTCAAAGCGATGTACTTCGGCTGAAGATTGTGTTATCCAACCTAATTTCAAATGCATTGAATTATGCCAATTTAAGTAACGGGTCAGAATCGTACGTAAAAGTGCATGTACAGGTAGAACCGAGCGAAGCAACCGTGAGTATCATCGATAACGGCATTGGAATTCCAGAGCCCTATCAAAAACGAATATTTGATATGTTCTTTCGAGCAAGTAACCAAAAACCGGGCTCGGGCATTGGTTTGTACATTGTGAAAGAAACTATACAAAAGCTTGGAGGCAATATTACGCTACAATCGGCACCTCGAAAAGAAACGATTTTCAAATTTACAATCCCTAATTTAACTAAAAATATATGACCATTGAAGAAGCGCAAAAACTTGTTGACGAATGGATTACAACCACCGGTATCCGGTACTTTAATGAGTTAACCAACATGGCAATCCTTAGTGAAGAAGTGGGTGAGGTTGCTCGTATTATAGCAAGGCAGTACGGAGAACAATCGTTCAAGAAATCGGATGAGGCTGTAAACCTAGCCGATGAAATGGCAGATGTGCTTTTCGTGTTGATTTGCCTAGCAAACCAAACCGATGTGAACTTAACCGAAGCGTTGGACCGCAACTTGGCAAAAAAAACCAAACGCGATGCAGAACGGCATCGGCAAAATGAAAAATTGAAGTCTTGAATTGCTTCATAAAATAAAGGCAAATTCAGCATCGTAGTAATAGTAAGTAGTTCTACTGATACACAAAATCGTCAGTTCTACGGAGCACATTTGAGTAAGTTGGCTTATACCAACTGGTAATTAGTAATAATACATTTGTATTACAGGTGTAAAAAGAAAAGTCGAGTGATATATCTGCAGCTTTAGCAGCCTAGCACCACGATATTTTAGTTCAGCAAATAAAACTTGTTTCCTTATGTCCACAGGTCTATTTATATCTCAAGTATTACCCCACGAAGACACCGACAACCACGAAGTAATTAAACGTTGTGGGAATTTATCCGTCATGCATGCGCCTGGTACTACCCAGTCGTATGGAGTGCTCATGGCACTTAGCGAGCCCGATCTTACCATAAAGTACATCAGCACCAATACAAATAAGCTGATGGGTATTCCCCACGAAAACATGCTGGGTAAGCGCTTGTCGGAAGCACTTCCAATGGAAGCTTTTCAGCAATTACAAAAGCATGTGAGTAGCCAAAATTTCAAAATGGTGAACCCTGTGCGCATAACGATTAATGGGAAACCTTTCGATGTAATTCTTCATCGGAAAAATCAACTTTTATACCTTGATATTGAGCGTGTTGCCCCCGGTGCTCGCGACAACTCAGAAGTATATCGCGAGCTTTCGCAAAAAGCGATTATGAGCATTATGCAGACGCAAACGGTAGAAGAACTGTTACAAGTAGCTGTAGACTCCATTCGCGAAATATCGGGTTTCGACCGTGTAATGTTGTATCGGTACGACGAACAATACCACGGAAAAGTAATCGCCGAGTCGAACAGCGGAGAGCTTGAATCTTTCTTGCATCATTGCTTTCCGGCTTGGGAAACGCCCGGCCCCGTGCGGAAACTTTACAAAGACAACCTTACACGCTACTTACCTCACATTTTTGATGTATCGGTAAAAGTTGTAGGAGTGGATACGGATAATACAGAAGGCGTTTTAGATTTGTCGACCAGTAATCTTCGCTCTTGCCCACAATGCCACCTCGACTACATGACCAACATGGGGGTCGGTTCGTCAATGTCATTTTCTGTAACCATTAACGATCGGCTTTGGGCGCTAATCGCTTGCCACAAGAAACGTCCTGCGGAGGTATCATATACACACCGTCTAATTTGCGAACAAGTAGCAGGAGTGCTTCCAGATGAGTTACAACGCCGCGAAAATCCAGAAGCCTACAAAGCTACCGTACAAGGTTTTAAAGAGCAGGTGGTGCAATCGTTACAAAGCGGCAACAAGTTGGATAGTTTGTATGCCGCTGGCAACAATTTGCTTAGCATGGTACGCGCCACAGGAGCGGCAATCATTGAGCAAGGTCAGGTACGCATCGTAGGGACTACTCCTGCCGAACAAGATATTCGCACGTTAGTATCTATAATTTGCGACGAAGCCAAAGGCATCGTATATCGTAAGGATCCTCAGGGATTAATCTATACTAACAACTTAGCCGATACCGTTAAAACGCGCGTCCCTAATGGGTTAAGCCATCTCGATTTTATTACCCATATTAAATCGGTGGCTAGTGGTTTAATTGTCATTCCTATTTCGCGTTCTCGTCAAGATTTCTTAGTTTGGTTTAGACCCGAACAAGTTGAGTCGGCAGTATGGGGAGGAAATCCTTCTACTGATAACTTATTTCCCGAAAAGTATGTACATGCTCCTCTAAATCCGCGTAAGTCGTTTGAGACGTGGAGAGCCAACGTTACCAACCGTTCTGAAGGATGGGTACCCTATGAAGTGGAAGCCGCCACAGAGTTGCGCGATGTATTGATAGGAATGTAACACGGTTTTTGCAAGTACAATAATAAAGATTTAGGTAGAGAGCCATCTTTTTGATAAACGCTTTACTATGGAGTTTTTTAAAGAAGAATATATCACGATTACAATCCCCGAAGGAGTTGGACAAACTCATGTGGAGTGGTACGGGATGCCTTCGCCGGAGCAATACAAGCAGGGGAGCGATAAAATCTTAGAAGCAATTCACCAGCATGGCACTTCTACCCTACTGATGAATTACTATGAGTTAGCCGCTTATTTAGATTTAGAAGTCCAAGTATGGACTATCAATGTCTGGTTTCCGCAAGTTATGCAACTAGGCATCAATAAGTTAGGTGTACTCATCCCTGCGAAGATTATGTCGCAAATGGTAGTGAAGTCTATTTATGCCGGATTGCCCGCACATAATATAGAAATCAGTTTCTTCGAGGTTGAAGAAGATTTGAACAATTGGGCAAATATTGGCTTGGAAAGCGAGGCAGTACAAACCTCTTCGTATCAATATGGGAGTAGCTATGGCACAAGCAGTGCCCCTGTAGCCTCTCCGCCTTCGAGTCCCCCTCCTGCTTCGCAACCTCAGTCGCCGCCACCACCACACCAAGAACAAGCACCGGAAAGTACACAGAATGTTCCTCCACCACCACCACCGTATACACCCCCGCAAAACGTGCCACCACCGCCGCCGCCGTACAATCCGAGCGGAAATCAGTAAAAGGTTTCTTTTTATGGAAGGTGTAGTGCAAACTTTAGGTGTATTCTACGCAGTGCATAATACATACGAAGATTTATACGATGGAGGGTTTATAAGCCTAAAGTTCACCACGCAATTTATCTAAGTTTCACATAACTACTTAAATGCAGCGTACTAACACCCATTTATCGCTTTTAGAAGCATTCCGAGAGCTTTCGAAGCAAGATCACTTACGTGTAAAACACGGGGAATATGCTGCTCGAATTATGGAGGGCTCTCTTACGCTACCACAGTATAAAATACTTATTTTAGGTAATTTCTATTTCCACTCAGTTGTTCAAAAAAGTATTACCCCGTTTTTATCACATCATTTGAATTATCAGTTCTCGCAGCGCGATAAACTTCCCTTTTTGCAAAAAGACTTGCAATCCTTGGGTTTGTCAAATATGCTTAATGTTCCTTCTACCTCTTACGCCTGCAAAAGTATATGGGAGGCACTAGGAGCCGCCTATGTGATTGAAGGTACAGCCATAGGGGGTTCTCTGATTCGCAAAAAGTTATATCAATTTAATACGGTTCCTCCCGAAGCCATCCACTTTTATGGTTGTTACGGGAAAAAGCTTTCTCCACTTTGGAAGAGCTTTCTATCTTTCTTTGAAGAGGCTACTCGCATTACCCCTGCAGATGCTTATTCTAGCACCATCCGGCAAGCAAAAGATACGTTTTTATTCTATGAGCAGTGCATTGCCATAAGCCATCAGAAACTTGATGCCAACGTCTTTTCTTCTTAACCTAACACTAAAAAATGAAGCAGTTCAATCATCGTTATTGGAATCTTTCTGTAGAAGAAAAAGGCAAAACGCTCCGGGTGGTTTGGAATGCTCAAGATTTTGATGAGCAGGCATACAAAGAAAGTTTACTAATATTACTGTCGGCGATTGAACATTTTTCGGCACATGAATTATACCTTGATCTTTCCACGCTAAGCGAATATTTCTCTCCGAATATGCAAGATTGGATGGTAAACGATTGGTTTCCGCAACTTGCTACTTCCACGCTAAAGAAAGTCAACTTGAATATTCCAAAGAAAATCATGGGGCAAATTTCAGTGAAATCGGTATACAATTCTTTTGCTTCCGATAATGCAGTAAGTTTTTACTTCCAAGATGCCCCTGCTTAAAACATAAAGTTACAACCTTCTAAACTATAGAAAGCCATGATAATGCAAAAGTTAAAAGAGCTTACTCGCCCCTATCATGACCAAGTAGAGAACAAAGCCTTTGCTGATAAAATAATGGATGGGTCCCTATCTTACGCTCAATATCAAGAATTGATTTATGGGAATTTTCTTTTCCATTCTGTAGTAGAAACTGCGTTACTCAATGGGCTTCCTTCGCATATACAGCGGCAGCTTCAATTATCAGAACGGTTAAAAAAAGATATTTTAGAAAAAGAACTAACACAAATGGGAATGCCAACAGTGGATACTTCTCAGCTACCAAAACTAGTATTGGACTCTATGTATGAAGCCCTTGGCGCTCTTTATGTGATGGAAGGATCTACCCTCGGTGGTGCAATGATTAAGAAAAAACTGCTGAAAAACGCTGAAATTGCCCAGAAAGCACCTCTATTATTTTATGGCTGCTACGGGGAAGATACCGGTAAATACTGGAAAGCCTTTATGGGGGTGATGCATGCCATCTCTTATACTCCTCAGCAAGAAGAAGAGGTAGTAGAAGCAGCAATTCGTTCTTTTAATGTATTTGGACAGTGCTTAGAAGCAGCACAACAAGGCGTGAACACATGAGTTAAACTATTGCAAACGCTCAAAATAGTGGAGTGTATCGGACACTGAAACAGACGGATGAAAAATCTGTGTTAAATCTTTTAAAACATAATCAGGATGAATTACAGAAGTTTCATAATACATGTTGTACCCTTCCATAGTCCGCTGTTTGCTACTATTATAGACGTTTCCTAACTGCAATGCTTTAAACTCGTTAAATCTTGCATCGGTAGAGCGTACAGTGGCAAGGTCGTACACATGGCCGGCAACAATCCAATGCGAAGCTTGTTGCCCAACACGATACACCTCTTCAAAATCGATGACGGCACTTCCTGGAACGTTAAGCGACTCCCAAGGATATACAGCTCCTGCATCTTTCAACAAAACACTCATAAAACTATTGCCTCCGGGAGCAAACCACTGCCCTTGGTAAGGAAACCCCATTAATACGGTAGGCTTCGAGTTTGTTTGCCTACCTATCAACTGTTTTGCTTCCAAGTAATTTCTCTCTATCGTTTCAAAATAGCGTTGGGCTTCCAGCATAGTACCTGTAAGTGCCCCCATCACAATCAACCACTCGGCACGCCCTAAAGGATGCGCTTCCTTCCATTCTAAAAAAGGGACAAAAGAGCTATTTGACCGGCTAGTAGGCTCATAAAGACCTGAAGTAATGATTACATCGGGTTGTAATGCAACGAGTTGTTCATGGTTCAATTGACTTTCTTCTCCCACTTCTGCCACTCCTTTCCTCTCTAAGTAGCTACGCGTTGAAGGATTTCCTATAAAATCGAAATTTGAAAAGCCTGCCACCACTCCGAGTTTTCCGATAGCCTCTAAAAACGTGATATGCGTAGCAGAAGTAAATACACCTTTCGCTATTCCTAAAGGGATATAATTATGTACTGCTTGGTTACTCTGCCCATCGCGCCCTAACACGAAACGCAAAGTATCTGCATTAGGATGCATGATATTAACTTGTATGCCTTCTGCATGCGAAACAATAGTAAACCGCTCTGCATAACGAGGCTGATAACTCACCTCTTGTATGGTTGATATCTGATTGTTTTCTTGCTGAGCCGTGGGAGTACCACACTGAAAGAACGTAATCCCAAACAGTATACAGCTCCACATCGGCTTGCGAAATAAAAACGTAGCGTTCGACATAAAAAATTATGGTTTTAACTTCATATCCAATATATTGAAGTACCTCCTTGAAAGTACAGGGCTAGTGTGTGGAAATCGATGATCCACCATGAACCGTACCTTAGTTTTGCTAACTTCGTAGTTTTATTGAGCAATGCCTACCAATAAACTTGCTTTTTTTCGGTATCTACACATCGATCGCATGCTGCGAAATAAGCAGCATAAATACCCTACTAAAGCCGAAATCCTAGAAAGCGTACACGATAAATTTGGGGTGCGTTCAGCCTCTACTGTAGAAAAAGACCTCAATGCCATGCGGCTAGAATTTGATGCCCCTATAAGCTACCACCCCACCCAAAGGGGATATTATTATGCCGACCCTGCCTTTAAATTGCTTTCTGTAAACCTCTCGGAAGAAAACCTAACAGCTTTGCAGTTTGTAGAAACTTTCTTAGAAGAATTTAAAGCGCTTCCGATTTTTTCTGAATTCTCTGATGCGGTAGATAAAGTATTGGATGGGTTAGAAATTACCCGCAACTTCAACCGCGACTTTCAGCAAGTACAAAACTTTGTGCAAATTGATAAATCGCAATACGTAAAAGGAAGTGAAACGCTTAGCCGACTCATTACGCTTATTGCCGAAAAACAGGTAGTGCAGTTTTCGTATCGGAAGTTTACAAGCGATACCGAAGAAACTTACACGCTACATCCCTATCTTCTGAAAGAATTTAAAAATTTGTGGTATGTAATTGGGTACGTAGAAGAGCGTAAGGGGATTCGTACATTTGGCGTAGATCGGATTGTATCCTTACAAAAGGTAGAAAGCATCTATCTCACTGCCAATATGGTTCAGTTTGATGCAGAAGCATTTTTCAAATATTGCTATGGCGTAAACACCCAAAATAAAAAGGCACAAACCATTGTGCTTCGCTTCGATACGCTCACCGCAAACTATGTAAAAGCATCGCCCATCCACGAAACTCAGGAAATTCTTAAAGAAGATGAAATCTCATGTATAATGCGTTTTCGATTAGTTAATAATTTTGAAATTATGAGTTGGATTTTGAGTTATGGTGCAGGTGTTGAAGTAATCGAACCATCTGAACTACGAACAACTATTGAGGAAAAACTTCGCGAGGCACTTCACAAATATGAGTAATGTGCCAAATCTTCTATTCTGTTAGTTAAGCGGTACTTTCTAATTGGCTAGTTTAAATTTCTATATTTGCCACTGCAAAATTGATACGTTCTCTGAAGTTTCTTACCCACTACCTTTTACAAGTGTTTTAACGATGCTTATAATTGAGCATACCCTTATATATTTTTGGTTTTTTCGTTTTACAATTACCAATCAAGCTAATGATGACCCGTTCAAAAATTTTCACAGTGTTTTTTTCGCTGCTTTTCATGGTTTCTTCTGTGGCATTCGCCCAAACCGACGAAGCTAAACAGCTAGAAAAGATCACGAGGGATTATGCGAAGGCATACCACCGACTTGCCACTTCAAAAGACAAGCAATCGGTATTAAAATACCTCGATCCTAAGCTAACTTCTGTGCTTCTTGTAACTACTATCCGCGATAATGTAAGCTACTTACGCAGCGATTACGAAGGTTTTGACAAGTATTTATCGCAAGTAATTGGCACACCGGGCATGAAAATCAATTACGATTTACTCGAAATTGCCCGCAGTTATGTTAATGGCAACTCTGGTCTTGTAGTGTATTCTGTAGAATATGAAAACCTCCGCGATGGCGAAGTGTGGGTAAAAGGAAATGAAACTGTAACGCTTGTGTTCCGCAAAATAGAAGGCGAGTGGAAGATTATCCACTACACCGTTGTAGGCTTTGAAGATGAAAAGTTCAAAGGCCCTTGCCTTTGTGAACTATTTGCCAGTACAGCAAATTTTGTTGCCAAAACTACCATCCCACAAGGTAAAGGATATTCCACTGAAAATCTTACGTTTAGTTTTACTGTGGTTGATAACAAGCAAGTCATTTTACTAAACCAAAAGCCTTTTTTGTGGGAATCGAACGGAAATGTTTGGGAACTTGACGAAAACCAAGAACCTAAACGAAAGCTAGGAGTAGCATCTGAGCGTCCGGAAGCAGTATATGCTATCGTAAAAGATATTTACAAAGAGCCTTGCGTATCGTTCAAAGTGAAGTTTTAAATATTGTGATAACGCAATTTCTAAGCATCAACATTTGGTAAACTTGCCATGTAAGGCTTTTATAATACTTCGATTACTCTTAATTTTAGAAAGCTACCACCTTAACTAGGTAGCTTTTTTTTATTTGGATTACACAAAACTCTTAAATCGTATGAAAAAGCTCGATGATTTCAACTTTAACGGAAAAAAAGCACTTGTAAGAGTGGATTTTAATGTTCCGTTGAATGAGCAAATGCAAATTACAGACGATACTCGCATTCGGGCGGCTATCCCTACCCTCCAAAAAATCATACAAGATGGGGGCTCTGCTGTTTTAATGTCGCATTTAGGGCGTCCCAAAAATGGTCCTGAAGATAAATTCTCCTTAAAGCATATTGTAGCACACCTCTCCGAAAAACTCGGTGTTGCTGTTAAATTTGGCGGCGATTGTATCGGAGAAGATGCCTTCCATCAATCGGCAAATTTGCAAGCCGGCGAAGTTTTACTACTCGATAATGTGCGGTTCTACCAAGAAGAAACCAAAGGCGATAAAGCATTTGCAGAAAAGCTTTCCAAACATGGCAATATTTACGTAAACGATGCTTTTGGAACTGCTCATCGTGCCCATGCATCTACTACTGTAGTAGCCCAATTTTTCGATGAAAAAACAGCCGGCTATGTAATGCAAGCCGAACTCGATAATGCCCAAACAGTCTTAGGAAATGCCCAAAAACCGTTTACAGCGATTATGGGAGGGGCTAAAATCTCTGATAAAATTCTCATCATCGAGCGTATGCTCGACCTGGTTGATAACCTACTCATTGGAGGGGCGATGGCATATACGTTTTTCAAAGCGCAAAACGGGGATGTAGGGAATTCGCTTGTAGAAGAAGATAAACTTGAATTAGCTCAAAATCTATTGATGAAAGCTCAACAAAAAGGAGTGAATTTACTATTGCCTGCCGACTCAATAGCCGCAAAAGAATTTAAAAACGATTCGGAATCTATCATTGTAGATAACAAGCTAATTCCGGATGGATATATGGGGCTTGACATAGGCCCTACAGCCTGCGAAGAGTTTGGGCACATTATCAAACACTCGAAGACTATTTTATGGAACGGGCCGATGGGGGTATTTGAAATGTCAAATTTTGCCGAGGGCACTATTTCTGTAGCTAAATCGGTGGTAGCAGCTACTGAAAAAGGAGGATTTTCCTTAATTGGAGGCGGTGATTCTGCGGCAGCAGTAAATTCACTAGGCTTTGGCGATCGGGTTTCGTATGTTTCGACCGGAGGCGGTGCTTTGCTAGAGTATATGGAAGGAAAAGAACTCCCAGGCGTTGCTGCTCTAAACGGCTAAATCCATCTTTCCAATCAGATTATCTTCTATGCTGCCTACAAGTAGGCAGCATTATTTTTACTGTTTTTACAATGAAACTAGCAACCATACTATCAATCTTAAGTATAGTTTTGAGCTTACCTATACAGGCTCAAGATATGCAAAGGGTAACACAAACCATTGATACCCTTTGTAGTTCTTCGTTCTTTGGTAGAGGATATACGCAAGAAGGCGCAGGGCTTGCCGCTGAATATCTTGTTCAACAATACAAAGAGATAGGGCTCTCCGCATTCTCTAGTCAAACCTATGAGCAAGCTTTTACCCTCGATGTAAACACCTATCCCTCTGCGTGTGTGCTACAAATCGACAAACAATTGCTTCAGCTCGGTATTGATTTTATCCCCCATGCCGCTTCGGCAAGTGGTGCTGCCAAAGGCAGGTTGCTCCGCCTCGATACTCTCAGTAGTATAGATGCCCATCAACTCGACTCGCTTCTGAAAACCCATGCTTCTCTCGAAAAATCTATTATAGCACTCGATGCTGCACATGAAGCGCTTTTTCGCCGGCTCTCGCGGCAAGCGTTGCAACAGTTATTTTCAGCAAAAGCAATTTTGTTTCGCACCCCAAAACTCACTCATTCTTTAGCACCTTTCCAATATCCAACGCCATGCTTCAAGGTACAATCCGATGTATTCAATGCCTTATCATCTCATAAAGAAAAAGTTACCTTTGAAATAGAAGCTCAGTTATTACAATCGTACACGGCTTGGAACGTAGTGGGCTACGTGCCGGGAACGATACAACCCGATTCGTTTGTAGTGTATACTGCACACTACGACCACTTGGGGGGAATTGGCAAAGAAGTCTATTTCCCCGGTGCAAACGATAATGCCAGTGGCGTTGCCATGTTGCTTGAGCTTGCGCATTGGTATCAGCGAAACCCTCCTACGCATTCTGTCGCATTCATAGCCTTTGGTGGGGAAGAGGCAGGCTTGGTAGGTTCTCGTTTTTACACGGAAAATCCGTTTTTCCCTCTCGAACGTATCAAGGTTCTGTTTAACCTAGACCTATTTGCCACCGGCGAAAAAGGAGCCACGTTCGTAAATGGCAGCATTTTTAAAGAAGATTTTGAGCAATTTGTAGCTGCAAATCAAAACACAGACCTTTTAACTAACATTGCAGCGCGGGGCGAGGCTGCCAACTCCGACCATTATTTTTTCTATAAAAACGGTGTGAAGTGCTTTTTCATCTATCTACAAGGTGAGTGGCCGCATTATCACGATGTGAACGACCACCCCCCTGTACCCTTGAGCGAATTTCAAGATAGTTTCAAATTGTTGTTAGCACTCGAACAGCTCTATCGGTAACGATTAGAACTTTAATTCTCGTCCTAAATAGAAATCTAAAATTTTCTGACGGAAGAGTAAGTCGTATTTCGCTCGGATTAGATCGGCTTGTGCATTTGACAAATTATTTCGTGCCACTTGGTAATCGGTAATGTTGGCTGCTCCTGCATTGTATTGCTTTTCAGTTACTCTAAACGTTTCTTGCGTAGCATCTACTCGTTGCTGGTTTGCACTGTATGTGTTAATTGCTGCTAACACATCGTAATAGGCAGTTTCCACAGTTTGGCGTAACTGATTGCGGGTAATAGCGGCGGTTACACGGGCTTGTTCACGTTGAACTTGTGCATTTGCAACAGCTGTTTTCGCTTGATGGCGGTTGTAAATGGGGATAGACAGGTTGAACCCAAAACCTCTCCGCAAACTTTCGTCTAACTGATCGGCAAAGGTAAAATCGGCAAATTGCAATTCGGTTTGTGGAACATCTGAAAAAACAGGAAGCCGACCGGTGGGGTCGTTTACATACCCAATTTCTACAGTATTGACTTCTCCTGTGGGGGTTTGCCCTACCACTTGGACATCCTGTGCGCTGGAATAAAACGTACTGATACTACCTGAAAGCGTAAGGGTAGGGTAATAATTAGCTTGGGCTATTTTGATGCCTAACTCAGCACTTTGCACACCTAAGTCAGCACTTTGCACTTCAGGCATACTGCTTTCTGCCGTTTGGTATACTTCTTCTACCGATTCGGCAATTACGGCTGTACTCGCTGAGGGCAGTTCGGGTATTATGATATCAAAATCAGCAATTTGTTCTTGCGGAAGTTGTAGCAACTGTGCCAATTGAAGTAGCGATAACTGTAGCGCGTTTTCGTTTTGCACTACTTGGAGCTTATCGTTAGCATTTTGCGATTTTAAATCGAGCAAATTTGTTTGAGGTAATACACCCGATTTTACCAATTTTTCGGTGCGCTCTAGTTGGTTCAAAGAGTTTTGGTACAACCGCTGAGCATTCGCTAGGTTTTCTTTGTTAAATAGCACCGTTACGTAACCGGTAATTACGTTTATCTGTAGGGTGTTTTTTTGTTCTTCTAAATCGAATTCAGTCTGTTCTAAGCGAACGTCGTTCTGTTTAATAGTATTCGTAATGCGAAAACCATCGAACAATACTACCGAAGAACTGAGTGAAAAACTATTTGATTGCACACGTTCTGTTACCGGAGCATTGGTAAACACGTCGAAAGAACGGCCCCAATTGTAGTTGTGCCCCACGTTACCATTTAGGTTTGGGTATCGGCTGTGTTTCGATTGTACGAGTTGCAGCCGTTGCTGCTCTACGGTTAAGTCTTGCGACTTTATTTGCAAATTATTGGCAATGGCGTAGTCTAAACAATCGGTTAATGACCACGGCTGTGCACTTGTATTGGAACTTTGCGCCCATATACCCTGTGTACTACACAGTAAACTCAGGAAAATAGTTGTTACTAGATGTCTCATAGAAAAAAAGGTTATTCCGCAATTTTATGCGATTCTGGCAAAAGTAGTAGGGAAACTTTATTAGCGGTAAATATGAACCATAAAGTGGTGAGGCGCAAAAAATAAAAGAAGCTTCGTTTAGAGATTTTTGTTAAGGAGTATCCTAAGTTTTACTCATACCGTAGTATTTCTACAGGATTTTTCCGCGCTGCTTTTATCGATTGGAAGGCTGTAGTGAGCCATGCAAGGGTAATAGTTCCTACACCTACCAAAAGGTACACTTCCACACCGATGCTTGTTCTATAGGCAAAGTTTTCCAAAAACTCCTCTAACATGTAATATCCAAAAGGAATTGCTAATAAAAACGAAATCGCAATTAAATGAATAAACCCTTTTGAAAACAAAATAAGTATAGAAGATACCGTTGCTCCCATCACTTTCCGTACGCCAATTTCCTTATTGCGTTGTTCTGCCATAAACGAGGAAAGCCCAAGTAGCCCCAAGCATGAAATAAAAATGGCTATGAATGCAAAATAATTTGCAATCTGCCCTACCATCAATTCACTTTTATAATTGGCTTTGTGTAGTTCGTCTAAAAAATTATAATCGAAAGCATATTCAGGATCATACTTTTTAAAAAGTTCCTCTATCGATGCCAACGTTTCTTTCGTAGTGCCTCTTGCAATACGGACAAAAGCGCCTTGTGGCGGGTTGCGGCGCGCAATTCGGATAATTAAAGGTTCAATCGGGTTGTGTATTGAGTTATGGTGGAAATCTTCTACCACTCCTATAATACGCCCAGTATCGCCCCAAAACCACAATTCTTCCCCAATTGGGTTATCAAAGCCTAAAATAGCGGCTGTTTTTTCGTTAATGAGGCAGCTTGTGGTATCCGTAGAAAGTGCAGGGTCGTAATCGCGGCCTAATTTTAAGGGGATTTTAAAGGTTTTCAGGTAATCGAAATCGACACTGGTAATCGAAAAATTTGCATCTTCGTTAGGGTCTTTCCCATGCCATGTAGGATCGCCCGTAGTGCTCTGAATCATAATAGGGTTATCGCTCGCAAAGGTTATTTGCTCTACACCGGGAATCGCCAGGGCTTCCTGCCGAAACGACTGTACCCTTTCATTAATGCCTTGCCGCGTTGAAAAACCTATTACATTTTCTTTATCGAGCCCTAAGTTTTTATGGTTGATGTAGTGAATCTGTTTGAAAATACCAACTGTGCCAATAATTAAGATTGTAGAAAGCGTAAATTGGGTAACTACCAATACCTGACGCAATCGGCTTTTACTTTGCAGCTTATTGTTTCCTTTTAACACTACACTAGGGCTAAACGATGAAAGGTAAAATGCCGGATATCCCCCCGCCATGAGCGTAGTAAGGGCAATCAGCATACAAACGCTCCCTAGAAACAAAGGAGAGGTAAAAGGGAAGGTCATGCTTTTTCCTGTGATTTCGTTAAAGGTAGGTAGCAATAATTCTGAAATAAGTACCGATACCATAGTGGCTAATACCGTAATAGCAAAAGCTTCTACCAAAAACTGAGTGATCAATAATTTCCTATGTGCTCCTACTACCTTTTTTATGCCTACTTCTAACGATCGTTTAGTCGCGCGTGCCGTTGCCAAATTCATGAAATTTACACAGGCGATTAGCACTACAAAAGCCGCTACTAACGAAAACAAATAGATATACACAATGCGACCGCTCGCTTGTCGGCTATCGTCAAATTCGGTCTAGAGTCGCCATTTTTTCATAGGGTGTAAGAAAATATCGTATTGAGAGTACTCCGATTTATTGTGGGCTATCGCTTCCATTTTAGCACTAGCTTGCGCTACCTCAACTCCTTCATGCAATTTTAAATAGGTATAAAATGCATGATTACCCCACTGATGCACCCAATTTTGCTGGTTGGCAAAAAAGCGGAAAGGAATTACATAATCGGCTTGAATGGTAGAATGCTCTGGGATATCTTTAAATATACCCGTAACCTTAAAATCTTGGTTAAAATCGAGTACTGTGAGGGTTTGCCCGATTGCCTGTGCTACTGAACCAAACAAAGCAGTTGCTAAGCTTTCTGACAAGGTAATTGAGCTGGGATCGTCGAGGGCTTGTGTGGGGTCACCTTCGATTAGCGGGAAACTGAACATCTCAAACCAAAGGCTATCTGCCATTACCCCGGTTCGTTGTACGAGGGTTTCTTCGTATCTGAATTGTAGCGGTGCTTGCCAATTTACCGAAGTAGTTACCGCCATCTCTACTTCAGGAATCTCGTCCATTAGCGCTTGAGCGATAAGTCCATTTTGACCTGCAGATATCAAGACTTCTCCATTATTGCGGGTAATTTCTCGATGGATTTGAAAAATTCGGTCAGCATCTTTGTGAAAGGTATCGTAGCGTAACTCATCTTGAATCCAAAGAAAAATGAGCATAGCGCAGCTAAGACCTATTGCCAACCCTACGACGTTAATTGCCGTGTAGGATTTATAGCGCCAAACATTGCGAAAGAAGATTTTAAAGCCGTGTTGAATCATCGTAGTAAGGGTTTAGTCAATATGAAGAAAAATAAAGTGCCACTTACTAGAACTTTCAATTCTGACTCCTCTCTTTTTTATTATATGATTATCAATACTTTACAAGTATACTCCCGCCTTCTTTCACCTACGAGGCGTCCGCTAGTGGGCAATGGTGGTCGCATACGGAGTGCATCCTCTACTTCTATGCTAAATCTAGCGGTATACCGCCTCCCTTATGCTCTATCGTTCTTTTTCTATTTGCTTCTTTTCGAAAGTAGATGATTTTAACGGTCGAGTAGTTCGCGTTTTCGATTCGTAATACTGCTTATTGAAGTTGAATCGCACCACAAACTCGTAGGAAGCCCCTACTTGGTTGCTAAAATCGCCGGTGAGCATTTCGTAGGTAAACCCTAAAACCAACCGATTTTCAAAATTATATCCTGTGCTCAACCCTACAATGCCCCCGGTGCGATAGCTTGCCCCAAAAATGATGGTTTGTTTGTAGTCGTAAAAAAGCATGGCGTCGAGCTGCCCTTCGCTGCCAAATTGCTGCCGATATACCAACGAAGGCTCAAGCCGATCTAAGCCGTCGCGCACGGGCAAGAAGCTCGAAGCGTACAAAGTAGCAAAACTTGTCAGTAGACTTGTTGTCTGTTTATCGCTATCAAAGGCAACGGTCAATCGGTTTACTGAAGCACCTACTCGAAACAGGGAGTGGTGGAGATTCATCCCGAAAGAAACGTCTGCTTTAATTCCGTCGTCGAAGTTGGTAAGCAGTTGGTCGGTTGCATCGGGAATATACTTTCCGTTTGTATTCAAGCGCGTTTGGTACGCTTCCCCAGCCAAACCAAATGAAAGACCCATTGCTTCGTTGAGCGGCAGATGGTATGCTGCACTCAGAGAGGCGTGAGCATTTTGGAATATATTTGCCTCTTCATAATAAATAGAGCCTCCTATGCCAAGCCGATCTTGTTTTAGCCGAGTGTGAGCCGAAGCAAACGTAGTAACCGGAGCGCCTTGTACTTCGCTCCACAAACGTTTATGCGATAATACTGCCGAACCGCCCGAAAGCCCGGTTACCGAAGGGTCGTATAGGAAATTATCACTCAATTTCTGTGTAAAAATGGGCAATAATTGTGCTTGTGCTGAGATATAAACGAACGAAAAAAGGCAAAAGAGGGTAAGGGTTTTCATAAGGCATTTATCTTACAATCGTAATGATTTCTTTAAAAGGATCCGTAGAAACAGTATTGAGTTTTAGGATGACGATGTAGTTACCAGGGGGTAAGGGGTTGCCGTCCTTATCAGCTCCTTGCCAATCGTTTTGATAATTTAGCGTACTGAACACCTCTTGCCCCCACATATTGAGCACGGTAAATTCATTTTCAGGATAGCTTTGGATATTATCAATTTGTAAAACATCGTTTTGTCCATCGCCATTGGGGGTTACTACATTAGCAATGCGGATGGGAATTCGGTCGCTGACCCTTAGCTCTACGGGCATCCCCACTTTCACACACCCTATGGCATTGGTAATGGTAAGCACAACAGGATATGGCCCGGGGTTTTCATACGTATGTTGTATAGTTTGCCCTTCTCCAGTAGTGTTATCGCCAAAATTCCACTGCCATCGCACAATGTCGTTATTAGGGTTATCTGCTGTAAAGGTTACGCTCCCTCCAGGGCCTATTTCATCTGGGTTTACATTGATAGAGAACTCCACCGGTGCAAGGCGGTTAAAGGCATCACAAATAATGAATGTGCCTGTTTCGGAGAACTCCCCTCCGACGTAAGAAGGTGAAATGGCTTGTACTGCCCAAGTATATGCCCCATCGGCAAGGCTATCAATTTCGTAGAATGTACGGAAACCGGCATTGCCTCTTGCAAGTATTTTACGTTTGCCGGTGGCTGTGGCAGCAAGTGGCGCTACTACGGTGGTATCGTTGCGTTTGAGTTGGATATTGTAACTCACCGAAGGACGGTTGATGGCATTCCACTGAATCCTGGCAAAAGTGGCTAATGTATTGCTTGCTACAAGCTCAGGGGCATCGGGCGGTGAATCGGCACTTACTAACGTACTATTGAACAGCGATACGGTATTGGGATTGAGCGCATCGCGTGCCGAAGCATTCGCATCTACCCCTGTTAGGAAAATATCTAGTCGATTATCGCCATTGAAGTCGGTCCAACTGATGTTGCCACTTTGCAATCGAGAGACCCCAAGCGTATTCGCTACAAAATCGCCTTCTTGGTTACGATACAAATGAGTGGCTTGTGTGTTAGGATCGTATAGTAAGATATCGCTATCTCCATCGTTGTCGTAATCGCCCCAAATAGATTGCCCGCTTACTTCGCGAAGGTCGGCAGTTGTTATTTCTTGGAATACATCGCCGCTGATGTTTGCATACACTTTACTCGTTCGGCTACTTGCATCTTTATTCAATGCACCATTAATCAGAATGTCGGGATGAGAATCTCCGTTGAAGTCGGCCCAATCTACAGCTCCATTAAATACATTGGGTAGTGGAGTCGCCACTTCTTGAAAGATTCCATTCCCCTGGTTTTGGTATAAAATGGTCCGCAATGCTAACTGAAGCCCTACTTCTGCCGCTCCAATTACCAATAAATCGGGTTTTCCATCGCCGTTGTAATCTTCCCAAGTAGCGTCGCCATCGGCGAGTGGGGTAATCTCTGTGGCGATAGGCGTGAATAAGTCGTTCCCATCGTTGCGATAAAGTTGAGCAAAGAATGAAAAGCTTTCATCTTGCCCACTGATGAAAAGATCGGGGTCGCCATCTTGGTCGTAATCGCCCCAAGCGGCTGTACCGTTAGTCATGCCGAGTAAGTTGGCATTTACCGGAGCCCAGGTTCCATCATCGGTTTGTTTATATAGTTGGGTTCGAACAACATTGCCGGCACCTTCTCCTGCTAAGAGGATATCTAACTTTCCATCGTTATTGTAGTCAACCCACTGGGCAACACCTCCTTGAATTTGTAGAAAATCGGCAGGCGTGATGTCTCGTAAAGTCTGTCCGTTTTCATTCGAAAAAATGCGCACAATAGGAGTAGGCTGAGCGAAGAAATCATCTACGGCTTCTTCTATGCCGCTCATCAATACATCTAAGTCGCCATCGCTGTCGTAGTCGCCCCAAGCTACTTTTTGGAATAGCCCGGGCTCACTGGGGAAAAACCGGGTAGTATCGGGGCGGTAATTGGTTACGCTGAAAGGCAGTTCCGGACTAAACTCTGAAGCGGCTTGCCCTGCATCAAGAGTTTGTACGGCAAAGAAATATTGCCCTTCTTCTAGCCCGCGCAAGGTATAGCTAGTGGTTTGTCCCACATTTCCACGGTTGGCTACGGTACGGCTTCCCTCCAAAACCGATTCAGGCGAAACGTTAAAGTTCGTATTTAAGGAATCGGCAGCATTGTAAACATAAATGTTATAAGCAAGTGCCTCGGTCGCTGTTTCGGCATCGCTACCGGCATCCCAGCGCAATACTACTTCGTTGTTAAACAATTCAAAAGCGAGGTTAGAAGGCGTGTTCGGTGCTCGATTTGGGGTAGGAAGCGTTTGATTTTCGAATATCCGAATGCCGGGCAACTCTCCAAAATCAGAATCTAACGGCTGTACTAGCAAATCAGGGTCGTTATCCCCATCAAAATCGGCCCACTTAAAGTGCGATAGCTGGAAATCAACCGTACCTTGTTGTAAAAACTGCTCGGCAGTTCCTGCCCTTATTTTCCAAAACGTTGGGATTCCATAAGTACTGTAGGTTACATCTACGTTACCATCGCCATTAAAATCAACTAAAGAAGGAAAGCCTCCTTGGCTTTCGTCGGCACCTTGGTTGAGGGTCAGCAAAATAGTACTGAAATCGTCGTTGCCGGTATTTTCATAAATGCGGTTCGAAACGGTAGCGTCGTTGTCTTGGTAAAAACTGAGAAATACATCTAAATCTCCATCGGCATCGAAATCTGCCCAATCGGAATACCCTATATCTCCATCGAATACTGCTCGAACTTGTGTTTTTTTGAAGAGGGGTTCTTCGTCTTCTACAGTTTGGTTTTTATAAATCCATACCGAAGTAAGAATATCGAGGTCGCCATCGGCGTCATAATCGCCCCAATGGATATTCTGTTCTTGGAAATCGTTTAGATTAAGCGATTGCTCTTCTAAAATACCTTTTTGATTTCGATATAAAATCATGCTACGGCTGTTTTCAGCGTCGGTACCAGCTACTAACAAATCGGGGTCGCCGTCTTGGTCGTAATCGCCCCATGCAATGCTACCGTTGTATAGCCCTGTGAGGTTTGCACCTATATCGATAAAAGTGCCATCGCCTCGTTGTATTTCGTTCCGATATACTTTTGTGATAGGAACTCCGGCGGCATTGATTCCCAATAAGGTGATATCAGGGTAGCCATCTTGGTTATAGTCTTCCCACACTACTTGGCTTTGGGTAACGCCATCAATTAAAAAGGCCTCTATTATAGAAAACGAAAGCCCTCCTTCGTTGCGAAAAATCTTTGTTTCTTCCTGCTGAGTGGTTACATTCCACCCTACTGCTACGATGTCCATGTCGCCGTCGGCGTCATAATCGCCCCAAGCAGCATCGCCAAAGCGTAGGTTATCAAGCTCGGCTGGAGTTACATTCTGAAAACGCCCGGCGGATATACACTCAATGAGTGCGTCCCATCCCTGGCTATTACTACTTCCATCAGATACGAACAGAAAGGTAAAAGCGGCATTTTCAGAGGTAAGAGTCAAAGGGGATGTATTTCCACTGTAAACTCCTATCAGATTTTCTTCCTCTGCTGTTTCTCCATCAAAAATGTACAATGCATCGCTTTGGTCTATCTCAAATTGATTGAAAGTAAGTTTCAGCTGCCGGTTTGGTTCTGAAGCCCGAAATGTGGTAATACCTTGGTAATTATCAGGGTAGTTTTCAAGTCCACCGGGATCCAGGAAAATGCGTTGGCAAGCATTTACTACTAAATTGTTTTGCATGGCATCGGAGCGAATACAGGTAACATCTGCAGTCCATCCTTCTTCGTTAATATCGCTATCAGACACAAAATACAGTGCAAGTGCTCCTACCGAATTGGTTGCCGTAATTTTTCCGGGGCTTTGGTTGCCGCTATACGCACCTAGCAGCGTTGCGGTTTGATCTTCCCCATCGTACACATACAAAGAATCAAATCCTTCTTCTAGGGAAAAAGATTTAAAATCGATGCTCACTTTATCACCTAAAATAGCAGGATATAGTACGGTAAGTTCTTCGGAAGAATTGGGATAGTTATTTGGCCCTCCTGGGTCTTGGAAATTAAGCCCGCAACCAGTGATGGCAAGAGTTTGCATAGGCAGTGTCCCGTTAAAACATATTATTTGCCCAGTCCACCCTTCACCAGGTTGAACCGATCGCGCTACTAACTGGAAAGTAAGTGCTCCGTTATCGCCAAAGAGGAAACTCGTGGCTTGAGTACCGCTGTAGGCACCTAAGAGAGTTTCTTCAGAAACGGTGGTGCCATTGTATACAAACAGGGTATCGCCCATTGCCAAGTCGAATTCGCTGAACGTAACGGCGAGGTTAGTTCCCGATGTACTTGGTGCAATAGTTTGCGTAATCGTTTGGTTGGTTGGGTATGGATTATTGAAACTGCCGGGGTCGTAAAATACCGAACGGCAGGTTTGCGCTGTTCCGGGTTGCATTACCAACGGACTGATGCAGTTAATGCTTGCGGTCCATCCTTCTTCTGTGATGATATCATCGGATGTAAATACAAAAGTAAGCGCGCCTTCTGCATTCGTCGCTGTGTAAGAATCGGGCAGAGTGCTCCCGGAAAAAGTACCGACTAAACTTTCTGGTGCAGCCGAAGTGCCATCGTACAAATACAAATAATCAAAATCTTCTTCAACAGAAAACTCTATGAAATTCACAAAAAGCTTGGCTCCTAGTTCTTGTGGATAAAAGGTAAGAGTATCTTGCCGATTGTTGGCATAACTGGCATTGCCGCCCCCATCGCGGAAGGTAAGTCCACAGGTATTCACTACGGTGGTTTGCATATCGAAAAAGCCCGTAAAACAATCGATGTTGGCTTGCCAACCCGTTCCTACATTGCTTCCATCTGAAACAAACCGATAGGTTAATGCCCCAGTAGGGTTGGTGGCATAGATAAATGGTGGTTTTTGAGTTCCTGTAAAAGCCCCGATAAGCGCTGAAGGCGAAGGAGTTTCACCATCGTAAATGTACAGGGTATCGCCAATTGCCACATCGAACGATTGAAAGGTAATGGCACTCGCTGCATTTGCTTGAGGGCCTCCGCCCTGAGATTGCGGGTAAATTGTAGCTGTAAAGTTTTCGTTATTTTGATAGGGATTGATATCTCCTCCTGAATCTTGTAGAATAGAGCTACAAGTATTGAAAGTAAAGTTTCTCATGCGCAACGGCTGAAAGCATAGCACATCGGCGTCCCAGCCCTTTCCCGTTGCTGCAAATTCTGAATCAAATACAAACGTAAGTGCACCGGTTTCATCGGTAGAGGTAATTTCTACTGGTAACGTAGTAGTTTCACTACTCAGTTCTATGATTTCCTTATCAAAATCCTCAAACTCACCATTATAAACGTACAGGTAAGCATCTTCCCCCAAATCAAGCTCTTTGAATACTACGCGCACTTGCTCGCCTTCTTGTTCAGGATAGTACGTTACGGTCAAATAAGCATCGAGGGGATAGTTTTCAGCGCCACCGGGGTCGGTAAAGGTTCCACCACACGTGCGGAACTCTTCCCAACACGAAAGTTTAGCTTCCCACCCGGCACTTTCAGCGAATCCATCCGAAATGAAACGGAAAGTCAGGCTGCCTTCGGTGGAAATTCCAAAGTAGCGGTTTTGCTCTGCTGTAAGGGTGGTGAGCAGGGGAGCATTGGTAGAAACGCCATCAAAAATTTGAAGTTGGTCGCCTGTGGCTAAGGCAATTTGTTGAAAATTGGCAATTAGTTGCCCTTGCTCTGCGGTGAAAGTTTGCACTACCGATTGGTTGGGGGCATAATCGCTACTACCGCCGGGGTCTAAAAAGAAAAACTCACAACCGGTTTGCACAACTGTTTGCATGGGTTGTGGTGCTACACACGTGAGAGTCGCATCCCAACCGAAAGCATTCGTATTGATGTCGGAGGTAAACTCAAAAGTGAGGATTCCTTCGGCATTGTTCGCAGTGATTGGCGCAGGCAAGGTTTCGCCGGTCAATTCTGCCAGTAAATTTTCTTGAGAGATTTCGCTACCGTTGTAAACTCTTAGGTAATCGAACTCTTCTTCGAGGCTGAAGCGATTAAACAGTACTCGCATTTGCTTACCTGCTTCTGATGGGCGAAACGTAGTGATTAACGTTTGATTGTTGGAATAAACGCCATTGCCGCCGTCGTCTTGAAACTGGAAAGTACAACCTTCAAAAGTTTGATTGGTCATGATTACACTTTCTTTGGAAATGCAAGTAACACGTGCATCCCAACCGGGGGCTCTGCCTTGACTGTTACTCGAAAAGCGAAAGGTTAATGCGCCACTTTGCCGATCGCCAATTAATGCTGTCGGTAAAGTTTGCCCGGTAAACGTACCGATGAGGTTTGCGGCATCGATTGCCGTACCTCTGTATACTTCTAACATATCGCCCTGGGCAAGATCAAACGAATTGAAACTTACCAGCACTTTTTGTTGAGCTGCATCGCTAGGAAGAAGGGTAGTTATCACATTTGCATTGTTCCCATAATTTGCGTTGCTCCCGCCCGGATCTGTAAAAAATGCATCACATACGTTAAATGTACCGTTCACCATGCGAGCAGGACTTTCGCAGTTGATACGAGCCCGCCAGCCTGGAAATTGCTCTGATTCATCCGATTCGAAAACGAGAGTGAGCGCCCCGGTTGGGTTGGTTGCCACCACTTCAAAGACATTATCAATTTTGCCGCGGTATTCACCTATCAGCGCATCGGGGTTATCGGTAGTATCGTTATAAATTTTCAACACATCCTCATCAAAAAAATCAGGGTCGCCCACATGAAAGGTATTGAATATGATGCTGATTTTATCGCCTTCGGTGGTCGGAAAAAGAGTCATCTTTTGCGTTACCCCAGGCATATAATTTTGGTTACCGCCAGCATCTTCAAAGGAAGCATCGCAAACGCTAAATCGTCCGTTTTGCATTAAAAATGCTCGGCTATTTACGCAACTAACGCTCGCCTCCCACCCGGCGCCTGTGCTGCCGGCATCGCTCACCAACCGAAAGGTAAGGGCACGGTTCAGGTTTGAGCTAAAGAGGGTTGGAGGTATATCACCTTGGTGAAACTTACTAAGCAACAACGTGCTTTCGGTAGTCCTTCCATTGTAAACGTATAATGTATCGCCTTCGGCAAGATCGAAGCTGTTAAACGTTACTTGAATTTGGTCGCGGGTACTCGGCGATTGCAGGGTATAGGTAATATCTTGGTTAGCGGGGTAATTATCGGCACCACCTGGATCCACAAAAGCGGCATCGCATGTGCTTACCGTCTGATTGTCTGCCATCACTAAAGGAGCAATGCAATTGATTACGGCTTCCCATCCTGCACCATTTATATCAAAATCGGAACTAAATACAAAGGTAAGCGCACCTTCAGGGTTTGTCGCTTCAATCGGTCTGCCGGTTTGTGTACCGGCGAGCCTAGCTAAGAGAGGAGCATCTTCCGTAGCGCCATCGCGTACTTCGAGGTAGTCGTAAAACTCCACATCGCCATCTCCAAAATCTTCGGGGGGTTCAATTTGGAGGGTTGTAAAATTGACTGAAAGTTTATCGCCACGGTTTTGTGGATAAAACGTAGAAACAACCACTTCATCTTCTAAATTAGGATAATTACGGTTGCCGCCGGGATCTCGGAAAACCACCCCACAAGTTCTCACAATGAGTCCTTGGCGCATATCGAGTGTTTGCCCGGCTATGCAACTCAAAAATGCTTGAAATCCACTACCTTCCCCCTGTGCATCGGATACAAAACGAAGGGTTAAAGCGCTGGCGCTGTTGCTCCCCAACACTCCTACTGGGCTAGTATTATCTCCTATGCCATACGCGGCAATTTTTAGCGCATCGTCAGCGGTTTCGCCATTGAATACAAACAGCGAGTCGCCCTCACCAAGATCTAACCGAGGAAATGTTAGAAATAATTGGCGGTTGTTATCGGCATACACTGTACTGGTTACATCGGTATTGGGTGCATACCCATCTTGCCACCCTCCTGGGTTCAAAATACCAGTATTGCAAAGGGTTCCTAAGTTACCATCGGTCATGGCTAACGAAAAGTTACACCCTACCCTAATGCGAAACCCTTGTCCATTCAAAATGTTATCTGAATAAAAAATAAGAGTGAGTGCCCCGGTAGCGTTCGTCGCGATGATATCTCCAGGAGTTTGCTCAGAAAGTCCTGAAAAAGCCCCAACCAAGCTAAGTTCGTCAGCTTCTTCTTCTGAGGCAAAATTGCCATCGTATATGTAGAGCTCATCGTTGGATGGCTCAATTTCAAAGGTTTCAAAAGATAGGCTAATGTAACTCCCGGGGGTTGTAGGTACTAAACGCACAATATAGCCTTCAATATTATTGGGATAATTTCCATTTCCTCCCGGATCGAGCAATACCACATCGCACGCTGTAATTGTTGTATCGCGAGGCATGATAATTTCGGTAGATTGCCCTCGCCCTAAGGTTGCCCCAAAAACCAAAACGATTGTGAAAAGTATTTGTAAAGTGTAAAAACGTTTCATAAAGCTTGGGAGTAAATTCATTTTCGCCAATAATTTTCCTACTTTGGATAAGCCAACTAATTTATTTCGATTAATATAGTTATTTCTGATATGCGTTCCGTTATAATTTGCCTTTTATCGTTTTTTGTAAGTGCTTCTATATCGGCACAAAATCAGAATCCAAAGCTGATTGTCAGCCCTGATGGGCACACAGCCAAGATTCGTTCGCTTTTGTTTACCCCCGATGGTAAACTATTAATTTCAGTATCGGAAGATAAAAGTGTGCGCTTTTGGGACTACCTCACCGGCGAAGAACGCTACAGTTTTCACGTAAACCTCGAACATGGCCCCGAAGGGATGCTCTATGCCGCCGACCTATCCGACGACGGCAGATGGTTAGCAGTAGGTGGGTATCATGTAGAAAGCAATCATAATTTTTTCCTGATTGATATCAGCGAAATTGAACAAACAACGGAAAGCAAAAAAGCCTGGCGCCGCCGCCGCCTTTCGATAGACTCCGCCGATTTACATACCGATATCATCACTACGATTGACTTTTCGCATCAAGGGGAAACCCTTTACATGGCAACCGGCAGTGCAGACCGAACCGTGAAAATTTGGGAAATCTCTAACCAAACGTTTGCGCTTAAAAATACGCTTTCGTTCGAAAGTGAAATTTCATCGGTATCGTTCTCGTACGATTCTGCTTCGATATCGCTTGCTGTTGCCGACGACACCAAGTACATCAAAATATTTACAGATGATGCCCTCTTTCAACCGAACGCAAGCCCTAGTATCGCAGAAAAACACTACTACGAAGTAAACACAGTGGCATTCTCGCCCGATGGCAAATGGCTTATTTCCGGCGGTGCCGATCAAATTGTAAACCTTTTTGATGCCAAAGGGCGCTTTGTAAAAAAACTAGGTAAACTCGACAACTCCGTAACCTCCCTCTCCATTTCGCCCGATAGCAAGTACGTAGTCGCTCTAGGCGATGTATCCGGGCATGGGCAAGCCTACTCGCTCCCTTCGGAAGCAGAAAAGAAAACGATTAAGCAATCGGTATTCGAAGGGCACGATAATACTGTGTTTGCCTCGGCGTTTTCGCCCAAAGCCAACGAAGGAAGCTATCTGGTAGCATCTGCCGGAGGCAACGATAACGAAATCTTAGTTTGGAATGCCATCACAGGCCGATTGACCCGCCCTATCCGTGGGAATGGCAACGCTATCTGGCAGTTGGAGTTCAGAGAGTTTAGCTATAAAAAAGAAGAAGTAGATGAAACAGGGCTGCAACTTTTAATCTCTTCAGATCCAGAGACCGATGCCTTTTCCCAATCGTTTAATTTTGCTGAAATGCTGTTAACGGAAATTACAGGGGAAGTCCTTTCTACAGCAAAAAAAGGAGATCGCATAAAAAAAATTGATAGCTACCAACTGCGAACCGGGGGCATGGTGGGTTTGGTTACCAACAACCCTACTACCGACGGACGAATTTTAGCCTTTGCCCCTTTCAACTTAGCAGGGCTACAAAAAGTAGCTATCGGCAGCGATTTTTCGCTGCGAGTGGTGCACGAAACCGGCAAAACGACCGATTTACTTGGGCACAATGGTGCGGTTCGAGCCTTGACTGTTACCCCAGACCAACGCTTTTTGGCATCATCGGGCGAAGATCACATCATTCATATTTGGAATTTAGACCAACTTGCCGAGCAACCTGAAACCTTAGAGCCATTCGCCTCCTTGTTTGTATCGCGCGATAACGAGTGGGTACTGTGGTCACCTGAGGGCTACTTTGTTTCCTCTGAGCAAGGAAGCAGCTTTTTAGGTTGGTATGATGGCGAACGCATTGATGCCAAATTTTATAAGGTAGAACAGTTTTTCGATTTGCTCTATCGCCCTAAAGAACTGCAAGAAAGTTTCCGCGACCACATTCCCGTGCGCGAGCTTATTCAAGAGAATGTATACCAACTCAACGATTTAAAAAAACCACCTTCGGTATATGTAGAAGATATTTACAAAACCATTAGTGAAGATAACACGCCCTCGTTACCCTATAACGACAATGGCGTACTCACCTCCGATAAACAAGAAGCAACTTTTGTAGTAAGTGCCTTCAGTGGAGGTGGTGGCATCAAAGCCATCCAAATCTACCAAAACGGAAAACTCGCTGTAAACGATGAAGATGTACGCCTTGCAGAAGGCGAAAGTGAACTTCAACGTAAGTATACCCTGGCGCTACTCCCCGAAACGAATGATTTTAAGGTACAAGCCATCAATTTTGAAGGGACTGCAGCACTGCCCGAGAAAAAATCCATCTTTTACACCGGTAAGCCCGGAGCTGCCTCAAACTTGTATATTTTCACGATTGGGATTAATGAATACGTTAACTCAAAATATAAGCTTAGTTACGCCCGCAACGATGCGGAGGCTCTCTTAGCAAAAATTAAAGAACGCAGCGGCCCGATTTTCGGAAATATTTTCGAGTACTCTTTGTACGATGCTGATGGGGTGAAGCCCAAAATTGAAGCAAAATTCAAGGAGATTATTGAAAAAGCACGCATTCAAGATACGTTCATTTTCTACTATGCAGGGCACGGTACAATCGACGAAGACAGCAAAGAAAAAAACTTCTACTTAGTACCTCATGACGTAACTACGCTTTATGGAGACTCCGAACAACTACAATCGCTTGCTGTTTCCGATACGCAACTGCGCAATTGGTTAGCCAAAATTCAGGCTCAAAAACAGCTAATCTTACTCGATGCTTGCCACTCTGGCGGAGCAGTGAATGCAATCGCCCGCCGAGGTGCCGTCGAAGAAAAAGCCATATTTCAGTTAGCAAGAAGTTCGGGTGTGGTACTCATTTCGGCTAGTAATGCCCAGCAGACTGCTGCCGAGGTAAACCAATTTGAACATGGGCTTTTCACGTATGCAATGCTGCAAGCCCTCGATGGCATTGGGCTTGAAAAAGATAAAAAGAGCGAAGAGGGTATTACCTTAACTGTGAATCAGCTAAAAGCCTATATCGAACGGGAAGTCCCCGAGCTATCGCGCCAGTACAGCAACAGCGCGCAATACCCCACCGGGTTTAGTACTGGGCAAGATTTCCCCATCGGGTTAATTAAAGAATAAACTGCCGTTATACAAAAGGATAATCGGGAGATTTTATCGGCAAAAAATTCCTTTACAACTCTCCATAAAAATCAATAGCTTTAAAAGTATGATTAACTCATTAAGCTATGATAAACGACAAACTCATTGTAGAGGAACGCTCCCGCGATATTGGCAATTTTTTAGTAGGGCGCTTGCTCCCTTTCCGCAAAAAGCGGCAAGTAGGGCCATTTACCTTCATCGATCATATGGGGCCTTCCGAAGTGGGAGCGGGCAGTTATATGGACGTAGACTATCACCCACATATTGGGCTTTCTACCCTTACCTACTTATTTCAAGGCGAAATAGAACATCGCGATAGCACAGGAGCAGTACAGCGCATTTCTCCCGGCGATGTAGGCTTTATGACGGCAGGAAAAGCCGTTGCGCATACCGAACGAACTCCTCAAGATTTACGAGATGGCTCTACGTTTACCATGCATGGGTATCAGGTATGGGTTGCGTTACCCAAAGAAAAAGAGGAAATGGAGCCTCGGTTCGATTTTGTCGCCAAAGAAGAGTTGCCCACGTGGCAAGAAGGCACTCTCCGCATGACGCTAGTTGCCGGAGAAGGATACGGCAGAACCTCACCTTTACCAGTGCACTCCCCCCTATTTATGGTAGAAGTAAATGCCAGCCAGGCGCAATCTCTCGAAATAAAAGGGCAATTGGAAGGTGAAATTGCCATAGTAGTGGTGCGAGGCAGCCTACAAGCTAACAACGAGACAATTGCCGCAGGCCAAATGCTAGTTTCTAAAACAGAAAATGAATGCAGCGTATCTCTTGCTGAAAACACGTGCATACTGCTATTTGGTGGGCAGCCTTTCCCCGAAGAACGGTATTTGTACTGGAACTTCGTTTCTTCCTCGAAAGAACGCCTAGAGCAAGCTAAACAGGCATGGCGCGATCGGCAGTTCCCCCGTGTACCGGACGATCACACCTACGTACCGCTACCCTAAGCGTTGTTGCAATTATGAAAAAAAATATGCCGAAAGGAGTCAACGAGATTCTCGAAGAACAAATAGAAACCGCGCTAAATGAATACCAACGCTCCAACAGTCGTCTGTTTATTTCTGCCTTTGCTGCCGGGCTCGAAGTAGGTTTTAGTGTTTTTTTAATAGGAATTTTGCACACCTTGTTTTATGGCAAAGTGAGCGATGCCAGCTTACAGGTGATGTTATCGTTCGCATACCCTATTGGGTTTATTTTTGTGGTTATCGGCAAATCTGAACTGTTCACCGAGCATACTACCCTAGCGGTTTTACCGGTCCTCAACCGTGTTTCGAGTCTTAAAAGTCTATTTGTACTCTGGGGGATAATATTGGCAGGGAACTTAGCAGTAGGCATGTTATTCAGCGTGTTGCTTACCTCGTTTGCCCCTGCCATGGGAATTATAGATCAGGCAACCTTTGGCAAACTCGCTGAAAAAGTAGTGGATTTCCCCCCCGGTATCGTGCTGATGAGTGCTATTGTAGCCGGTTGGCTTATGGGATTACTCTCGTGGTTAGTGGCTTCTTCTCAAGAAACCATCAGCCGTATTTTTGTGATAATCTTAGTTACAGTAACTATTGGGCTTGGAGGTTTACACCACTCAATTGTAGGCTCAATCGAAGTATTTTCAGGATGGCTTACCGATTCAAAAATTCAGTTTACCGATTATCTATCATTCGAGCTAATTGCCATTGCAGGAAACGCCATCGGCGGGGTATTTTTCGTGTCCGTTGTCAAGTATGGGCAAAAGCGAAAGCGTTAGATTACCTCAATTTTTATTTTCCTACCACTAGCTTACGTACGAAATACACTGCTACACTGCTTCTTTTTCCGAAAGCGAAATCCCTAATTGTTCAATCAGATGGTTAGAAATTTCTTTATCAATCGTATTCTCTGCGAAAAAGGGCTGTGTATTCTTCACATACTCGATAAATGCCGCTTCATTTTTAGTTACTATTAAATGATAGAGCATTTCGACTTCTTCCTTAAAAATTTTAAGTGTATCGAGTACGTATTCGTTAAACAGTTGAATTTCAGCATATAGCTGAGGATTTTGCAATACATACCGCGTATAGAACACCACAAAGATGCGGTAAGTGGGCGAGGAAAAATCTTTCACAGCATCGAGTGTAAAACCGGCACGCTGTAATGTTTTGGCACTTACAAATACATTGAAATGATTCAACCCTTGTACCACGCCCATCATGCGGTCGTGGTCGTCGTAAGGTAACTGATACCAAATGGCACCGTGTCGTTCAAAGTGATAGCGAAACGCTTGAAAAAATGCCGCGTCTCCCCGATGCTGGTAATTTTCTATCATCACTTGCCCTTTCAAATTCTCGAGGCGCTGCGAAAACATCGGGTGGATGGAATAATACGAAAATTGAACGTGAGGATGCCATTGTTGCAAATTTTTCAATCGGTCGATGATGAACTTTTTCACACTACAAACATCCAATACAATTTTCCCTTCAAAATGCGGGTAGCACTCTTCTAATACAGCACTCATATTCGAAATAGGGACGCACAGCAGAACTACATCGGCATATGCGCATAGTGCTGCATTGCTTTCCATTTCCGAAGAGGCATCGGCAGCGGTAAATCGCACCTCGCAACCTTCGTTTCTAAAGAAACGAACCATCCAACTTCCAAGGCCTTGACTCCCCCCAATAACTCCAATTTTGTAAGAACGTAAATTTTCTAATTCCATAGCTTTCTTTGCATTTGCGTGCAAAGATTGAATGTAACACCTAAACCGACAACCTTTATGAAACCCTTATTTTCATGTCCGCACTGCCAATCAGAAAAAATAGTCCCTAATGTAAAAGTTACCGACCGCGATGAAACCATATACCACTCGTTAAAAATTGAACTTCACCGCAATCCTAAAGCGATATTTTTCAGAAAAACGAAGCGATTTGAAGTAAAAGCACATGTATGTGCTTCATGTGGGTATGTGCATATGTTTATAGAACAACCCAATGCACTCTGGGAAGCTTACCAACAACAGCAAAATCCTGAATGAAAGAATACGACAATATTGCTGCTAGGCAAACCTGTCTACTATTTGGTAAGCCAATAAGCGGGGTTTACTTTTTGTTGATTTTTCCAAATTTGGAATTGTACCTCAGAAATCCCTTCCTCGTTGGTGGCTACAATACCAAGAGTTTCGCCTTTTAATACATTGGCATTTAACTCTACAGAAACTTCTTTTAAACGAGAGTAGGCGGTAAAGTAATTTCCATGTTGCACCAATACCATAAAATGCATGCCTGGTACTTTCGTGATGAGCACCACCTTCCCTGGATACACGGCATATACCCCAGCGTTTTCATTCGTGCGAATATCCACCCCATTATTTTCCACCCAAATATCTTCTAAAACCGGGTGTGGATGTTTCCCAAACCTGCCTGAGATAAACCCCTCTTTCACCGGCCAAGAGAGGTATCCTTTGGTTTCTTCGAAACGCGATGCTGCATAAGACGCATTAGGCGTTTCTTTCAGAACTACTTCTCCACTCTCCGACATTACCATTTGTTTTTCCACTTCTTGCTGAATTTTCGCTTCCAATTCCTGCAATTGCTGTTTGTGTTGTTCAAGCGCTTTCCGTATTTCTGCTTCTCTTTGCTTTAACGACTTTACTAAAGCTTCTTGCTTTGCTTGTAGGGTAAACAAAGCGGCATCGTTGCTGGCTAGCGAGTCTAAAAGCACTCTTTTTTCTTCTTCCATTTCTTTGTAGACCAATTGGCGGGTAGAGAGCTTTTCTTTCACACTGGCAATGGCTTTCATTTGTTGTTGTCGGCTTTTTTGGTACTGTTTCAAATATTCTACGCGTGCTACAAACTGGTTCACCGTTTCGCTCGAAAACAGATAAGATAGCCGTTCCAAGGCATTGCCTGATTTTGAAGAGAAGTAAATCATTGCGGCATATTCATCTTTGAGTTCTTCTAGGTTTTCTGCCAAATCGGTAATTACCAATTCATTTTCGCCAATGCGCTGCGAAAGCCAGGTTACTTCCGAGCTTAAGGTGAGCATAAGAGCATTGCGTTGTTCAATCTGCTGTTCAGTAGCCAAAAGCGACGCCATGCTTTCGCGCAATTTCCCTTGTTGCTTGCTTAAAATACGGTTGGTTTCTTCAATTTTCTGCAACTGTGCTAAACGCTCTTTTTCTAAGTTTATGCTACTATCAGACTGCGCCAGGGCACTCAGCGTCCATAATCCTAAGGCAATTGCAAGAAAAACTTTGATTTTAGACATAAGGAAATGAAAATCTTCTATCTTAGGAAAGTAACGTTTATAAATCCGTTTTCTTGAACGCTACTCTTTTAAAACCATCAGCAATTGTAGCATACAACCTGAAACACTACAGCATGTACTACAATTTTTTTTGGCTCTAGTACTCAAAATACAACTCTTTCACGATAATTCCGCATTTTCCCTTTTCGTTTCCGAGTGCCCCACAAATTTTTCAACTCCGGGTTGCGGTACGTACATCCTTTACGGAGTACCCCATCATTTTTGTAACTATCTAAACTCAATTTTTCAACATACCCCTAAATACCTATGAAAATCGTACGGAACATCGTGGTTATCCTATCTACCATTGTAGTATTGGTGTTAGTGATTGCCTTTTTTATGCCTGCACAGTATCAAATTGAACGCAGCGTTACCATTAATAGTCCTGTGGAGTCGGTGTATCGCCAAGTGATTGACTATCAAAAATGGAAAGCGTGGGCTCCTTGGCCCAAAATGGATCCTGAAGCACAGTACAGCTACCAAGGCACTATGGGCACAACCGGCGCTAAGTGGAGCTGGAAAGGCGAAGTACTAGGAACGGGAAGTTTAACACTAGAGACATTTGAGCCTTACCGTTCCATCCATTCAAAGCTAGTTTTTGAAGAACCCCAAGCCATGGAAAGCGATGATATTTGGGAATTTGAAGCAGTACAGAATGGTACTAAAGCAACATGGATTACCAAAGGAGAACTCGATTACCCGCTAGGTCGGCTGTTTGGCCCTTTTATTGAAAGCATGCTCGCACCTGATATCGAAAGCGGGTTGGAAGGACTGAAGACTCAAGTGGAAAGCATTGCCGCGCAGTAAGCCCCCCGTTTTCTTTCAATAATCCCCTTTTTACTCTTAAAAAAAGGGGATTTTTTGTCATTAATCGATTGATAACCCATCAATTAATGATGTATTATCCATATATTATTTTTATCTCCCAAAACACTTTATTAATATTTTACTGTTTGATTACCAAATAGTTAGTTAACATTTCAACTCAACTTCCCCCCTACAATTGCCCTACAAAAAGCACCATTTTAGCAGCGGCATTGTATTCGCAACTATAGAAGCGACTGTTCACTTGATAAATCACGCTTCTATGAAAACCGTAATACTCTTAAGCTTTTTTACCTGGTTCGCCCACACTTCTCATACTCCTACGTATGAGGAGGTTTTTAACGGCGACTACCAACGAGCGGAAGCCTTTTTGGCTGAAAAAGCTCCGCTATTTCGGCAATACTGTGCTTCAACCAAACAAATGAAAGTGCTACAAGCTGTAGTGTTCCCAGAGGTGATTCGCTACTCTTCACTGCGCGACCTACTCGAAACCACTGCGCTGGAAATGCTATACGTATCGCACGGAACCCAAGGGGCTGACTTCTCAATCGGACAGTTTCAAATGAAACCTTCTTTTGCTGAGTCGGTCGAAAAAGAAATGCAAAAAATACCAGGAGGAGCTGTATTTTCTTACGCCGAACAATCTGTACAACAAGTACGCAAAGAACGCCTGATGCGTTTGCAGTCGGTAAGTTGGCAAATCCGCTATTTAATCGCCTTCCAAAAAATACTAAAAAGGAAGTGGGGAAATACATACCCGAAAGCCTCTACTTTGGAGGAAATAAAACTACTTGCCGCTGCCTATAATCAAGGCATGTATAAACCACCTTCAATATTAAAAAAACAGGCTTTTGTTCAGTATTATCCTTATGGAAAACGCTATACTGGCAAGCAGTACAGCTATGTTTCTATCGCACTTTATTATCACAAAAACTCAGCATAAAACCTATTTTTTTTATAAAAAAAACAAACGATTTCTATTCTTTTTTAGCGATTTCTATTCCTCATTTTTCTATTACTATAATTCATTATTTTATTTCTAAAAATCTAATAGCATGACACCGCAAAAAAATTATTTTACCACACTTTGTTTTATGTGCCTAATGGGGGTATTTCACATTGGATGCCAGCCTGAAAAACGTTCATTGATCGCCCCGCCCATTCCCGAACTCAATATCCAGTTCAGTAAGTATACCGTAACTGCTGAAGACGGTGGCACGATTACACACCCAAATGGTTCCACGATTTCTTTTCCCCCCAATGCTTTCGTAACAGCAAACGGCGAGCTAGCTACCGGACACGTAGAGGTAAAGTACCGAGAGTTTCACGATGCAATCGATGTATTTCTTTCTGGCATTCCGATGGAGTACAAGGAAACAGGAGAAACAAAAATTTTCCAAACGGCAGGTATGTTTGAACTCCGCGCTGAGCAAAATGGCGAACCGCTCAGTTTACAAGCCGGCAAACCAGCTACCGTGCGCATGGCATCGTACGTACAAGGCGATGAGTATCAGTTTTATGCACTTAATGAAACTACAGAAGCGTGGGAATTGGTCGGGCAGCCCCAAATAACTGCTAATGATGAAAAAAAGGCATTGCTTGCTAAACTAGAAAACGAAAAACCCATGCCCTTCCCGTTTGATCCTGCCCAACAATTTGTATTCGATTACAATGCTTTGCTCGATATTGAATATGGCAGTGTGTACCGCGCTAAAAAATTAGGAAAAGCTGAAAGTGCACCTCAGAAATTAGCAGCGTATGGAGTAGCGCATTTTCATACACGGTTGTACAGCCAAATCCGATTTGAAGGGAAATTATACCCTGCCTCTTTCATGATATGGCAGCTTGCCGAAGGAGCGCAAAAACTACCCAAATGGGCTAAAAATTTGCAGTATCACCGCGAAAAACTCGTAAAAGTTGCCGATAACCGTTATGGGATTCTATTAGAAGATTACGAAACTAAGCGGAAAGTATATACCGAAATTGAGCCGGTGATGCCTTTGCAGTTTTTGCTGCGTTACCCGCCTTCACATTGGAAAAACCACTACGACGAGGCGCTTGCCCAAGTACAACAAGAGGCCGAAAGAGCGGCGCAGATGGCAGAAGTTTACCGCGAATTTAGCGTGAGCAGTTTTGGAATCTTCAACCACGACTACTTCATGAAAGACGATCAAAACGTTACGCTGTTTGCTTCGTTCGACTTCGGGAAAGCCCTAGAGGTACAATCGTTAGAAGCCCAAGCTATTGAGTCGGTGTATATGGTATGCGCCGATAACCGAACGGTTATCAATTTTTATAAAGAAAATTGGGACCAATTAACCATTGCCCCTAGCCAAGGAGCTCGCCTATTTGCCATATTACCGGGCAGAGAGCTTGCCGTTATGCCAGCGGAGGCTTTCAGTTCCATCGACTTTGCCCAGTTAAGCGCTATGCCCAACCCTGCATATACGTTTCAGCTCATGCCTACCGGCATTGTTGTGGAAAGCGCTCAAGATATCAAAACCGCCTTAGGCATTTCGCAACAGCAGCCTATCCTTTAAATATCCCGTTCTATTCCAACACAAAGCCCTCCCCCATTGGCGGAGTGGCTTTTGTGGGATAGCGCATTCTTCCAATACTTTTAGATTTTCATCAGTTAACCCTATGATAAGGAAGTGCTAAAATTTAAGATTGACGACTATTCAACGCGTTTCCTCTTCCTTTTGCTGCCGAAAAAAGACTTGCAGCGCAGGGTGTTGCGCCCAATCTACCGACTGCCACCGAGTGTCGATTCCTTCCATCGCCATCACCTGTTCCATTACCTGGTCTTGCTGTTTTCCAATTCTCAATGCTTCAGCATAGGGCAAATCGCTGAAAGTTACCATCGAATACAGCGGAATCCATTGGTTGGGCATCTGTGCGTGCAAATGCGCTTCAATTTTTTTGCGAAGTAGAAATTTTGAATCGGCTACCGAATCGCGCATTTCAATGAAATTACGCAGGGCGAGGTCAGCAATTGCGCTGCCATTCGCCACCCTAAGGCGCTGGTATTCGGGTAAAATGGTAGCCCAATCGTTTCCGTACTGCTCTAGTAGGTCGTCGAAAACGCGGCAATCTTCAAAAGCAGCGTTCATGCCTTGCCCATAAAACGGTACAATAGCATGGGCAGCATCGCCTATGAGCATGGCGTGGTGTTGGTATACCCATGGGCTACAACGTACCGTTACGAGCGATGAAGTCGGGTTTTCAAAAAACTCGGTTTCTAAATTGGGAATCAGAGGGAGAGTGTCGGGGAAAGTTTCAGCAAAAAAATCGTGCACTTGCTTCGGGGTTTGCAAGGCTTCAAACGAGACTTCGCCTTCAAACGGAAAAAATAACGTTGCCGTAAAGCTGCGGTCTTGGTTGGGTAAGGCAATCAGCATGAAACGCTTACGCGGCCAAATATGCAAAGCGTTGGGTTCTAAGCGGAAGTCGCCGTTTTCGGTCGGCGGAATGGTAAGTTCTTTGTACCCATGCGGGATGTAATGCTGGCTATAATTAAATCGATCGGTTTTCTGCATGGCGGCTCTCACACGCGAAAATGCCCCATCGGCGCCTATCAGCAACGTACTTTGAACGCTTTGCGCTGTACCTTCAGCATTTTTAAAAGATGCCCTAGCTCGGGGTAAATCTATTTTTTGGCAAGTCGTATTGAAATGGAAGTTCACGTTCGGGTGGGTATCGGCAGCTTCTACCAATACACGGTTAAGCTCACTCCGCGAAATCGAATAAATCATTTGCCCTTCTTTTCCATAAGGCTGAAAGGTAAGCGTTCCTTCTACATCGTGCATCATACGGCCTTTCATCGGAATTGCCGAAGCGCGAATTTTATCGGCAAGGTGCGCCTTTTCCAAGGCACACCATCCGCGATGGCTCAGCGCTAGGTTGATTGACCGTCCTCCCTCAGCTTCGTTGCTCCGAGGGTCGGGGCGTTTGTCGTACACATCAACCACATGCCCACGCTGTGCGAGTAAAATGGCTAATAACGACCCTGCCAACCCAGAACCTATTAAGGTAATTTCTTCTTGTTTCATATCGCTTTCTTGAAATTTGATTTCACTTTAACCCTGGTGGTCTGATAAATTTACACTTCATTTTTCAATCCTAAGTCTTTCAATATTGTATGAAAACTCGAATACTGATTATGCTCGTAACAGTTTTAGGAATAACTGCTTGTTCAAGTGATAATGAAGACACAGCTCCTGCCCCAATTCCTACTGCTGAGTTTACCCCTCTCGATGTTGCCGCTTGTTTAGTACAAGGACAACCCAACACGTGCGATGTGGTTACCTGGAACTTAGAACAATTTCCGCTAAATAGTTTGGAAACCATCACCCTCACTGCCGATTTAGTACGCCAAATGGATGCAGATTTGATCGCCGTCCAAGAAATCCGTTCTTCGAGCAGTTTTGCCATTTTAACCGACTCGCTCCAAGGTTGGGAAAGCAGCGTATTTGCCTCGAGCAACCTCAACTTAGGGTTTTTACATAAAACAGGCGAAATCACGATAACCGAAGAAGCCTTTCCCATCTACAGCGATCTGCCCTCGCCCTTTCCTCGTGAACCCCTTGTGGTTACTGCATCGCATACCAATGGACTTTCGATTACCTTCATCAATATTCATTTAAAATGCTGTGACGGCGAAGATAACGAAGAGCGCCGCCGCGAAGCCAGCCGTTTGCTCAAAGAATATATTGATAACAACCACCCTAACGACAATGTAGTGCTTCTCGGCGATTTCAACGATTTGATTGTAGAAGAAACACAGGATCAAAACGTTTTTCTAAATTTCATGACCGATTCCCTAAACTATCGGTTTGCTACCCAAGCCATCGCCCAGGGCGGTCCTTCGGGGTGGTCGTACCCATCGTGGCCGAGCCATATCGATCACATTCTTATTTCCGATGAACTGTTCGATAACGTAGAAGATACGCAAACCCTTGCGTTCGACGCCTGCGATGCACGCTATACTTCGGTAATCTCAGACCACCGCCCAGTTTTAATGCGTTTGAAGAGCGATTAAATTGAAAATTCAGTTTTGAAATAAAATTTTCTTAACTTGAAAATTACATTCAGGTATCCCTTATGTATAACCAACAAATACTCTTGCAATGATTTCACAACAGATTGAAGGTATAGAAAAAGTATTCCGCGAAACTGGCGATAATGGCAACTTTCAGCTCAAGGCATTTTCCATTCCCATTCCCGGAGATGATAACATCGAACTAAATGCCATTACGTTGCGCCCTGCCAATGGCTTTGAGCGCTACTACTATAAAAAGCAGTACGACAAAGAAAAAGTAGTGCTCCATTTCACCATTGGTAACATACGAAGCGATGCGCGAGCTCTTACGCGCAATCGGGTATCTGTACCTTTTCTCATTGCGCGCGATGGCACCATTTACAACCTGTTTTCGTCCAAATACTGGGCGTTTCACTTAGGCAGATATGCACTTGGCGATAATACAGAAGGAAGTAAAAAATCTATTGGTATTGAACTCTCAAACTATGGCCCGTTAAAAAGAGTAGGCGACAACCTAGAAACGTACTACTCTAGGCTACCACGAGGCGGCGGAAAGTATAACCCCCCGCAAGTGTATTGCACTATCAACGATAAACACCTCTACCACGAGCTACCCGAAAAATACCGGGGGTATAAGTATTTTGCTTCGTATACCGATGCACAATACGAAAGTTTGATTATCCTGTTGCGCTATCTTACAGCAACTTACAACATCCCAAGGGAGTTTTTGGATGAATCGCTGCGATATAAAGCAACGCTAGAGGCAGCTACATTCAAAGGAATCAATAGCCATGTTAATTACCAAAGTGCTGGCAAAGTAGACATTCCGCCCGCACCAGCCTTCGATTGGGGTCGCGTAATCCGAGGTGTACAAGCCAAAAAATATGGAACGCTTACCCCAATAGAAGAAGCAGAGCAAGCCTTAGAGATTGCCAAACAAGCAGCCGAAGAAGCCGCTATTGAAGTGGTAGATGCCCGCCGTGCTATGGAAATGGCACAAGATGCGTTTGAAGCAGCCAAAACCGCTTTTAAAGTTGCGCAAGACGAAGCCGAAGTTTTAGAACAAGCCGTAGTTGAAGCAGAAAAGCGTTTGGATGCCGTTCGGCAAGGGAAACAAATACCTTCTTCGCCGGGTAACTCTTCCGATGTATTGGGGTCTGAGCAAGCTTCGCCCGAAACACCAGAAGATATTAACGAAGAAGAAGAAACCGACTAAGAAACATCGGAGTAAAGCATAACACAGGGGGTATTCTTAGGGGGAAGCGTTCGATTCCACCACAGAATATCTCCTTTTTTTATGTTATCAACTTTCTCACTTTTTTTACTTATACGATGACTTAGCCACGCACCGCTGTTGAATGGTAATTTTTTTGGAACAAATTAAACCTACCTGTTTAGCGATACTCTAAGGGGTAAATTCACTTATTCATTGTTCTATTAAAAAATACCAGTATGAAAAACGTACGATTAATTTCAGCACTCAGCTTGCTAATGGCTCTTTCCACTTTATGGAGTTGTACCGATGACACCGATGATGCCGTCAATCCAACTGATGTAGACGTTTCAGCAGAACTTGACGAAAGCTACGTTTCCCTTGCCTTCGATCAAATCGATGCAGAAGTAGATAATGCTATTTGGTTTGGGGGAACCGGCGGGGGTAGTAATGACCGAGTAGCAGAAGATTGCCGTATCATTATACGCGATGAAGCCGCTAAGCAAATTACAGTGGACTTTGGCAGCGGTTGTCAAGGAAAAGATGGCAAAACACGAACCGGTAAAATCCTGATTCAGTATGAAGGCAATGCAGCCATTCTAAGCCGAACAATTACCGTTACGCTCGATGGATATACGGTAGATGGAAATTCCATTGAAGGCACTCGTGTTACACAATTTCAAGGGGCAGAAAATAGCGAAATTGTGCATACCGTATCTCTTACAGGTGGGAAAATCACTTTTGCCGAAGGAGGAGAAATTACCCGAGAGTCTTCTTGGACACGTACTATACGAGGAGGAGAGAATGTGCTCGAAGGAGAGCTGATTGTAGAAGGTGCAGCCTCAGGTACAAACCGCGAAGGAGTGAGCTACACGATGAATGTAACCACCCCCATTGTGAAGAAAAGTAGCTGTTTTGCCGAGCAGGTACCCTTTCCGGTAAGCGGGGTAAAAGCGTATACTACTTCCGATGGGCACACCGGCAGCATCGATTTTGGCAATGGCAGTTGCGATAATTTAGCAGTAGTAACCATCAACGGATTCAGTAAAGAAATCGAACTAGGCAAACCGGCAGGGGACGAGTAGTAAGCCCACACCAAAGCATTGAATTACCAGCTAGAAAAAGAATAACAAAAGTCCCACTTTCTGTGGGGCTTTTTTCATACAACTTTACGAAACAGATTTCAATGCTTCTGCTAAGCGTTGTTGCTCCTGTTTAAAATCGTTCCATAGATTTTCAAAAACCTTTTGCGCCGGTTCAATAGCTTTTAAGCTCGCAGAAACCTGCCCGATTTCCAATTCTCCTTCGAGTAAATCGCCTTCAAAAATTCCTTTTTTAGCTCTGCCTTTGCCAAGAAGGTTTGCCAAATCGTCGCGAGTAGCTCCTTTGCTTTCCGCTTCAGCTACCCGTTCATAAAAATCGTTTTTAATTAGCCGAACCGGGGTAAGATTTTTCATGGTAAGTATGGTTTCACCTTCCGTACTATCTACCACCCGCTGTTTGAAATGAAGGTGTGCCGAAGATTCTTCCGTTACAGCGAACAAACTCCCGACTTGCACGGCTTCTGCACCTAGTGCAAATGCTGCCAGCATTGCCTTCCCCGAGGCAATTCCTCCAGCGGCAATGAGGGGTACTTCAAGTGCTTCGGCAACCATCGGGATTAAACACAATGTGGTGGTTTCTTCACGCCCGTTGTGTCCTCCAGCTTCAAAACCTTCTGCGACAATCGCATCTGCGCCGGCAGCTTGAGCTTTTAAGGCAAACTTCACGCTGGAAACCACATGTACTACGGTAATTCCGTTTTCTTTCAGGTATGATGTCCAAGTTTTAGGATTTCCTGCCGAGGTGAACACAATGGGAACTTTCTCGCGAACAATGATTTCCATGTGCTTTTCGATATCGGGATAAAGCAACGGCACATTTACCCCAAAAGGCTTATCGGTTGCCTCTTTGCACTGCTGAATATGCTCTTCGAGGATTTCCGGATACATAGAGCCTGCGCCAATAAGCCCTAACCCTCCGGCATTACTCACTGCTGAAGCAAGTTTCCAGCCACTGCACCACACCATCCCTGCTTGAATAATAGGATACGAAATGTCAAATAATTCGGTAATTCTGTTTTTCATTTTCTACTTCGGTAAACGGTTTTAACTAAAGTTGATTTCGGTATCATCGCCGACATTCAGGCTTTGGCTCAACCCTTTCAAGGTAGATTCGTTACCTATCAGCGAATGGTTCAGGATAAGGCTATCCAACTCGCTGAATGAACCAATGATCGAATCGCGGATGAGGCAATTTTCAATTACGCTGTAATCGCCGATGACGACGTTGGGACCAATAATCGAATTGCGAATTGTGCACCGATCGCCAATTTGTACCGGGTGAATCACGATGGTATTAGAATCTTTCGGGTGCTTATCAGCCCGATGAAAATCAGGGCGGTTTAATAAAAGAGCATTTGCCTCTAACAAACTATCTTTTTTGCCGCAATCGTACCAATTGTTCACCTCTACCGCTTGGATGGGTTCCCCTTTTTCAAGCATATACATAAGAACGTCGGTAATCTGATACTCTCCCTCTGTTTTCACGTTGTGCTGCATAATCCACTGCGTTCCTTCAAAATAAAGAGGCACATTTTGAATTTTGTAAACCCCTACCAACGCCCAGTTCGATTTGGGAATCCGAGGCTTCTCAATGGTTTTTGTTACCCAACCTTCTCGGTTTACCTCGGCAATTCCGAAATGCCCTGGTGTTTTCACTTTTTTGAGCCCTATTGCCGAATGTTGGTTTAGCAAAAACGAGTTTAAATCTAAATCGACAAGGGTATCGCCTAACAAAATAAGTATTTCAGGGTCTTCGGCTACATAGGGGTGTGCCATAGCGACAGCGTGCGCCGAGCCAAGGCGTTTATCTTGCAGTACGAACGACATCTTCACTTCTGGCATATGCCCATAATGCGCCATCATATAGTCTTGAATCCGCATTCCCATATACCCTGTTATAAAAATAAATTCGTGCACTCCTCCGGAAAGAAGATAATCGACAATGTGCCCCAAAATAGCTTTCCCTGCTACAGGCACGAGTGCTTTAGGTTGAGTGTAGGTGTACGGGCGAAGTTTACTGCCTGCACCAGCTACGGGGATAATCGCTTTCATGGGCTAAGAAATATACTCGAAACTATTTTTTCCCGGAAAGACAGGCATTGTAAGCCCTTATAAATCAGGTTAATAAAATTGAGAAGATGCTCAAATCGCATAACAATTGGTATAGGTTCGTTTCAAAACTAGCATATTGTAACAGAGCAACCCAACATTGGCAAAAGTATTCCATTTGGAGAGTTTAGATTCAGCCGTTAAGTGTTAGTTTTGAATAAACGTATTTGCGTTCGCTTTCTTTATATACAGAACCTTACGATTATGAAAATACTTGCCATTGGAAGAAACTATGCCGCCCATGTGAAAGAACTCGCAAACGAACGGCTCGAAGAACCTGTAATTTTTACCAAGCCCGATACTGCCCTACTCCGCAATAATGACCCTTTCTACTACCCGAATTATACCAAAGAGATTCACCACGAAGTAGAGGTTGTCATCAAAATCAACCGCGAGGGCAAAAGCATTGCCCCTGAATTTGCACATAAGTACTTCGAACAGATTGGGTTGGGGATTGACTTCACAGCACGCGATTTACAAACAAAAGCTAAAACCAAAGGGCTTCCTTGGGCACTCGCTAAGGGGTTTGATCACTCAGCGCCTGTTTCTGAGTTTGTGCCGGTGACCCAGTTTCCCGACATTCAGAATCTGGCTTTTAGCTTAAAGGTAAATGGAGAAACGAAACAAGCCGGCAATACTGCTGATATGATGTTCAAAATTCCTGAAATCATCGCCTATATCTCATCGTTCATCACGTTAAAAAAAGGAGATTTACTATTTACCGGCACGCCTGAAGGGGTAGGCCCCATCCAGATTGGTGATAGGCTCGAGGGATTCCTCGAAAGCGAAAAAATGCTCGATTTCGAAATTCGATAGGGCGCTAATCGATATTGGGTTGTACATATAAGCAATTGCTGTTCACTTCAAGGCAGAGTAAATTCCCCAAGAACCAGCGGTCATGGGCAAAACAACCGTTATCAAGGTTGATTACTTCAGCACGTTCGGTAATGGTTTGCTCTATCGAAGGGAGGCGTTCGGGATCGTGCCCATGAAACAGCCGAAACCCTAGCGGCTTTTCAGGATGGAAATTGCGCACCCAAAACATACTTTCGTAGTCGGTGAAAGGATCGCTCGCAGCGAGGTTTAGCCCTGCATGAACCATCAGATGCCCTCCTATCCAATAATAAATGGGTAGTTTGAGAAAAAAGTTAGCATAGACCTCTTGGGGGTATTTCTGCGGTATGCTTCCTTTGGGGTTGAAAGGGTAAAAGAACAGTGGGCTTTTTTCGTGTACAGAGCGTAGCGTCATGCTTTCGTGGTTGCCACACAAGGGGTAGACTAGGTAATCGGCATATACTAAATCGAGAATTGTATCGAGCACCCCATAGCTGTCGGGGCCTTTGTTCACGTAATCGCCTAACAGTACGAGATAGTCCTCTTTATTCAAATTTATTTTTTCTAATAAAGCCTTAAACGTATTGCTACAACCGTGTATATCGCCAATGACAAAAAGGCGTTGGTTCGGGTTGTACTCAATTGTGTAATGCGTATACGTTGCTACTTTTTCCTGTAATAATATTTCTTTGAATTTCATAAGAAGCAGCGGCTTTCATGTAGCTTTGCGAATCTTGAATCGTTAAAAATAGAAATTTATGAGTACAGTTCTAATTATTGGAGCGGGCGGCGTTGGAAGCGTTGTGGCTCACAAATGTGCTATGGTCCCCGAGGTATTTTCCAACATTGTGCTGGCTAGCCGTACGGTTGCAAAATGCGAAGCCATCGCTGCCGAGGTTAAAGAAATGCATGGGGTAACCCTCCAAACTGAAGCGGTTGATGCCGATCAAGTACCCCAGGTTATAGCCCTCATTGAAAAATACAAGCCAGAAATTGTAATCAATGTGGCATTGCCCTACCAAGACTTACCCATCATGGATGCTTGTTTGGCGACCAAAACGAGCTACCTCGATACGGCAAACTACGAACCTATCGACGAGGCAAAGTTTGAATATAAATGGCAATGGGCTTACCAAGAAAAGTTCAAAGCAGCGGGAATTACCGCGATTTTAGGATGTGGATTTGACCCCGGCGTAACAGGTGTGTTCACCGCCCATGCACTGAAACATGAGTTTGACGAAATCCACTACCTCGATATTGTAGACTGCAACGCCGGCGACCACGGTAAGGCATTCGCCACGAACTTCAATCCGGAAATTAACATAAGGGAAATCACCCAAAAGGGTAAATATTGGGAAAATGGCGAGTGGGTTGAAATCGAACCGATGTCGATTCATAAACCGATAGACTATCCGCGCATAGGGCCGAAGGAATCGTACTTACTATATCACGAAGAACTAGAATCGCTTACGAAAAACATTCCCACCATTAAGCGAGCGCGCTTCTGGATGACGTTCTCTCAGGAATATCTTACACACTTGCGCGTGTTGCAAAATGTAGGGATGACACGCATAGACCCAGTGCTCTATGAAGGGAAAGAAATTGTTCCATTACAGTTTTTAAAAGCAGTACTACCCGAGCCTTCTTCCTTAGGCGAAAACTACACCGGCCAAACCTCGATTGGCTGCCAAATTAAAGGGATAAAAGATGGTGAAGATAAGACGTATTATATCTTTAATAACTGCGACCACGCCAAAGTATACGAAGAGGTGCGAGGGCAAGGCGTTGCGTATACTACCGGCGTGCCTGCCATGATAGGCGCCATGATGTACCTCAAAGGGCTGTGGAAAAAGCCAGGTGTGTTTAATGTAGAAGAGTTTGACCCCGATCCGTTCATGGAACAGCTCAACATTCATGGGCTCCCGTGGGAAGAACAACGGAACATAGAACTACCCCATAAGTATGACTAAAACTGGCTACATTTTTTTTAAGAAAATTTGAGATTCAAAGATATTTTCCAATATTTGTGCTATTCATTAGCAAACATTTAGTGCTTTGCGCTAAGTATTTCTTTTTCATAGCTGGTTGAAAGAATCACAACGGGTAGGCATTTTGCTTACCCTTGTGTTTTTTATATCCTCCCAATTTTTTTGCTGTCCCGTAATACCCTTCCATTTTCACTTGATTTCCCAACCTTCCAAAGCAAAACCCCAAATTTAGTTTTGCAAAATTGCTTTCGGTTTGTATATTCTTTGCTGTTATCTTGAATAAAACAAAGAATTATGAACACGTTACACGAAAACTGGCTAACAGAAGGGCTGATTGATTACGAGTACAAAAAGTACATCTTATTAGCGTACCTCAAAAACATTCGTCAAGCGTTTGAACGCAAAGAAATTTATCCGCACTTGAGCGATCTTATTTTCCATTACCGCAATCTGCTGAAAATCAAGGAAAATAAGCAAATTTACTACGAGAGTTTCCCTAAGAGTATCGATTACGCCGATTTTAAAAAGCTACAGCTCGTGTACAAAGAAATTGTACAAGACGATGAGCTAATGAAAGAAATAGAAGAGATCGTATACTATGCACTCCCAAGGCTGAAAGAAATGCTAGAAGAAGGCAAAGAAGTCTATGAGTTTATTGAAGAGAATATTGAAATTGCCCCGATAGGCATTACTCCGCTATATTCCGATGAAGGATACTTTTTTCTTTCACCACACCCCATCACCGATATTCTCATTTACCGATATAAAATCAGTATTTTCGAAAATTCGAACGAGACTTTTCAAGGAATTCATACCGAATTGGTCGATAAAGTCATGAAACGCATTGGCGAAACATACGAAAACCTTAAAATTCAAATGGTACGCCGATTTCGATTTTTACCCAACCCTGCCACGTTCTTGGTGGTGTCTAAAGTAGCTTGCCCCATCGAAGAAACGCTTTTGCCAATTTCCAAACGCTTGCTTGTGCGCGAAATCAACGCACTGAGGGCATAGCACTCAAGGATAGGGTGAAATCTTTGGCAGTTTGCAACAGATACCCTATCCTTGTATCCTATCGTTTTGTGGTAATTTGTTCAGGGCAGTATCACTTCGGCTCCATCGAACGATGCAATGCCAATACCACATGCACATTTCCACCCGTATATCTATGAATGTTGCTTATTTACTCTTGGGGGGCAATTTGGGAAACCGACAGCTCACCCTTGAACAAGCTATTTTGTTAATTTCTGACCGCACAGGCACTGTCGAAAACTTATCGGCTATTTACGAAACAGCTCCTTGGGGCGTTACCGAACAACCTCCTTTTTACAACCAAGTAGTAACGTTACACACGCATTTGTCTGCGATAGCATTGCTCGATGAACTACAACGCATTGAACTTGCTTTAGGCAGAACGCGCCATCAAAAGTGGCATGCCCGCACCATAGATATCGACATCCTTTACTATAACCATGAAATTATCCGGCACGAACACCTTTCCGTGCCGCATCCGCAATTGCATAATCGTAAGTTTACCCTCGTTCCGCTGTGTGAAATAGCCCCTACCTATCAGCACCCTGTGATGGCAAAAACCAGTTTGCAATTGCTTGAAGAGTGCCCCGATTCCTTGCCGGTGAAAAAACTGATTTTCCCAGTGGCTACCAACTAGCAAAACTCCATATTGCTACATAGTTGGTGTCCTTTTCGCAGCGTTTTCTATATGGTATCAATAGGCCTTAGGCTAAAGTCTGTTGGAAACTTCACAGAGTAATTCGAGTATTTCTCGGTGTATCTAATCTTCTAAGAGATACTTTTTTAGCAAAGAAAAGTCATTTGGCATTTTTACTGACCGCTTTGTTTTATCGATAGAGGCTTGCAATCGAGGAGGTATTTCCACAGGCTGCCCTATTACGGGCTCTACTACATCGGTGAATTTTGCAGGATGCGCTGTTGCCAAAAAGACACCTGTATAAGCCCCATCCAAGGTAGCCAAGGCATCGGTTAAGCCCCGGTACCCAATGGCAGTATGTGGGCACATTACATATCCTAAATGTTGGTACACGTTTGCCATGGTTTCACGGATTTGCGCATCGGTGTACCATGCGCCAGAAATATAATTTTTTACCGTTTCCCATTTTTCACCGAGTAGGTGCATCATTCGTGGAAAGTTGCTGGGGTTGCCTACATCCATTGCGTTTGCTATAGTTTTTACAGAAGGCTTTGGGCTGAACTTGCCTTCGGCAAGGTAATCGGGTACGATGTGGTTGGCATTGGTCGCCGCGATAAATTTGTGCACCGGCAGCCCCATTTGCATAGCAATTAGCCCCCCGCAGAGGTTCCCAAAATTGCCACTGGGCACGCAAAAAACCAGGGGTTTCCCAAGTGCTTTAGTACGTGCATACGCATTAAAATAATAGAACGATTGCGGAATCAGACGAGCAATATTAATCGAGTTCGCGGAGGTCAGATGCTTGTTGGCACGAATTTCTTCATCCAAAAAGGCTTGTTTCACGAGTTTTTGACAGTCGTCAAACGTACCTTCAACTTCCAATGCCGTAATATTTTGCCCTATGGTAGTGAGTTGTTTTTCTTGGATTTCGCTTACCTTCCCGCTAGGATATAAAATGGTTACCTTAATGCGCGGCACACCTAGGAAGCCCTGCGCTACGGCGCTACCGGTATCGCCCGAAGTAGCAACGAGAATATGAATTTCTTTTTCTTCTTTAGTGAGGAAATGCCCCATCAGCCGCGACATAAACCTTGCGCCAAAATCTTTAAAAGCTAATGTAGGCCCGTGAAATAACTCTAACGAAAAGATGTTTTTTTCTACTTCGACCAAAGGCGCCTCAAAATTAATTGCCTCTTCTACCAATGCTTTGATAGCACTCGCCGGCAATTCGCCATCTAACAGCGTTTGGGACACGGCTACGGCAATTTCTTGTAGCGATAGTTGGTCGATTTCTTCAAAAAACGAAGTGGGAAGTTGCGGGATATGCGTGGGCATGTACAACCCATTATCGGGAGGAAGTCCCCTGAACACAGCTTGTTCAATATTTACTTCAGGCGATATACGCTTTGTGCTATATAGTTCCATAAGGTAGTTGTTAATAGTATATGTATGAAGGATTACCCTAACACCGTTGGACCTTGCTGATTGATTTGCGACACATACACTTCGCTTTCAATTTCTAGATTCCTGAAAATGGTTTGTTGTAATGCCCCAACGGTTTCAGCAGCAGTTTGGCTTTGGCTCAACGAAAAAATTGAAGGCCCCGAACCGGAAATACCACAGCCCAAGGCACCATTCGCAAGCGCTACTTCCTTTACCTCGCGGAAGCCAGGGATGAGCAAAGAACGCACCGGTTCAGCGACGACATCTTCAAGGGAACGCCCGATCAGTTCGAAATCGTTTTGCTGCAACCCGGCAATCAAACCACCTACATTACCCCATTGTGTGATGGCATCTTCCAACGAAAGCTGCTTACGCAAAATGCGACGGGCATCTTGCGTGGGTACTTCTAGCTGAGGGTGGATGAGTGTGCAAAAAAGCGATTCGGGAGTATCGATTTTTACCACATCGAGTGGGTGATAGCTCCGCACTAACACAAACCCTCCTAATAACGAGGGGGCTACATTATCGGCATGAGCAGCTCCACAAGCAATCCGTTCGCCTTCCATAGCAAAGGGTAAGATTTCCGTGCGCGAAAGCGGTGTTCCCATCAGTTCGTTAATGGCAAATACCCCGGCAACAGCACTTGCAGCACTAGAGCCCATGCCACTCCCCAAAGGCATTTTTTTGTGTAAGCGAACCGATAGTCCAATTCCTTCGGCGCCGATATGCTCTAAGTATTTTTGGATTGCCACCGTAGTGGTATTTGCTTCTAAAGCACGAGGCAGCCGCCCACTATCGCCTGTAATTTCGGTAATTTCCAAGCCTTTGACATTTCGTTTTTCTAAAACGACCTCATCACCGGGCGTATTAATGGCAAACCCAAGAATATCGAAGCCACAAGCCACATTGGCTACCGTTGCCGGAGCAAACACTTTTATGCTTTCTTTCATAGTGAAGTTCGTGTTGCTAGGTTTAGGCACTTATTGCCGAGCATTTCAGCTTTAGTGCAAAAACGCATTATTTTTTAATAAAAGAATTAATCCAAGTAATGGCGGATACTGATAATTTCCGCAAACACCCCTGCTGCAGTTACCTCAGCTCCTGCGCCGGGTCCTTTGATAATGAGTGAGCGGTCGCGGTAGCGTTCGGTGGTAAACGACAGAATGTTATCACTTCCCGAAATATGTACAAATGGGTGGTCTGCCTCTACGGCTTTCAATTCCACATTTACTTTCCCTTTATCTAGAGTAGCGATGAAACGCAATGATTTGTTCTCGGCATCGGCATTGGCTAAAAGTTTTTCGAAGTAATCGTTTTCTTTTTCGAGCTCTTCGAAAAAGGCTTCTACGGACGGAGCCTTTTGGCAAGATTCCGGCAATAGGTTTTTCACTACCACTTCTTCGGGTTCAATCGGGAAGCCGGCTTCTCGTGCTAAAATCAAGATTTTGCGCGCTACATCCATTCCTTTCAAGTCTTCGCGTGGGTCGGGTTCGGTAAACCCCTTTTCTTTGGCTTCGCGCACTACTTCTGCAAAGCTTCTGCCTTGCTTAAAATTATTGAAAATGTAAGAGAGCGTACCCGATAAAATTCCTTCGATTTTAATGATGCGGTCGCCACTAATTTTAAGGTCTTTCAAAGGGTTAATTACGGGAAGCCCCGCACCCACATTCGTTTCGTACATAAACTTTACCCCGTGTTTTGCAGCGGTTTTAAGCAAACGCTTGTAGCGCTCGTAAGGTCCTGAATTTGCCAGTTTACTAGGCGTTACAATCGAAATACTACTACTTAAAATAGGTTCGTAAAACGGGATAAGTTTTTCTGAAGAGGTACAATCGGCAAATACGGTATTGGGTAGGTTCATGGCTTTCATTCGCCCTACAAACGTACTTAGATCGGCAGCTTCCCCATCGGCAAGGAGTTCATCTACCGATTTCGACACGTCGAGGCTGTCCCCTTCGGCAAATACCATTTTCTTGCTGTTGGTCAGTGCTACAATGTTTATTTTGAGTTGATAGTCTTTCAGCAGATGTTCTGCTTGTGCATTCAATTGTTTTAGGAGGGTGGAACCAATCAGCCCTGCACCTACCAGAAACACATTGAGCGTTTTATTTTCGGATAGAAAGAAATCTTCGTGTAGTGAATTGAGCGCTTTGGTCAGG
>CAYMYI010000002.1:15984-28503 GCA_964394585.1 uncultured Roseobacteraceae bacterium | reverse complement strand
TTTCTTTTCAATTACCACAGAAATATTCAACTCTGAAGAGCCTTGCGCGATTGCCACTACATTGATACCGTTCTTTCCTAAAGCCCCAAACATAGCCGCAGAAGTACCGGGAGTTTTCCGCATGTTCTCGCCAATCATCGCTATGATGGAAAGATCTTTTTCTAGCAAAGGCGAGTCGATTTTACCTGAAGCAATTTCCGGGGCAAATTCACCGGAAAGCACAATGCGAGCGCGTTCTGCATCTTCAGGAGTTAAGGCAAAACAGATGGAATGTTCTGAAGATGCCTGTGTAATGAGTACTACGCTGATATCGTGCTTGGCAAGTGCGCCAAACAAACGAGATGATACCCCCGGAACGCCGACCATACCACTGCCCGAAAAGTTGATGAGGGAGATATCAGGAATCGATGAAATGCCTTTTATGCTAAATTGGCTTGAGTCGGTTTCTTCGCTGATGAACGTACCGGGGAACGCCGGGTTAAACGTATTGCGGATGCGTAAAGGAATTTTCTTGGCAAAAGCCGGTTGCAATGTAGGAGGGTAAATTACTTTTGCTCCAAAGTGCGATAGCTCCATCGCTTCGATGTACGATAGCGCCGAAAGAGAAAATGCATTGGGTACTCGGCGCGGATCGGCAGTCATTACGCCATCTACATCCGTCCAAATTTCAATTTCATCGGCGTAGAGGGCTGCTCCAAAAATCGCTGCGGTATAATCGGATCCTCCTCGTCCTAAGGTAGTGGTTTCTCCTTTTTCGGTAGAAGCTATAAAACCGGTAATCACGGCGGTTTCGGTTATCCCGGCAAAGTAATCGCTAATTTGTTGATTGGTAACTGTAAAATCGACCCGAGCAGCGCCAAAGCGGTTGTCGGTTCGTACCAAATTGCGGGCATCGGTAAATGTAGCAGGAATTCCTTCTTGGGTAAAGTAGCCTGCAATCAGAAATGCAGAAAGGCGTTCGCCAAAACTTTGGATTAAATCGAGTGAACGTAGGGAAAGTTCACGCAATAAGCACACTCCATGTAAAAGTTCCTCTGCTTCGTTAAGTAACACTTTTAAACCAGCGATAAAATGACTCTGCCGCTTTACAGCAATGAGGCTTCGGGTAGTTGCAAAGTGGTTTTCTTCGATTTTCTGCACAATTTTTTTGTACGACTCATTCCCCTCTCCTGCTAGCTTTCCTGCCTCGATAAGGGCATTGGTGGTACCTGAAAGCGCTGAAACTACTACAGCCACTTTTTCGCCCTCTTCATGATACGATTTTATAATGTTAGCGACTTTTCGAATGCTATCTGCAGAACCTACCGAAGTTCCTCCAAATTTTAGTACTTTCATGTTTTTGTGTTTTTAGAACGGAAAGGCACTGAATTGCCTCTTTTCTCTCCTCGTTTTCAAGTATTTATCTTAACTATGCAAGTCTTTTTTTTGCGTTAATTTTCAAAGGGCGCAAAGTTGAAAATTATTTTTTATTTCCCCTTCAAATCAGGAAAAAAATCAAGAAAGAAGGCTAATTCTTTAAAAATTAATAATTAAAAACAGGATACTTGGTAATATTTCATCCAAATGGCTGCCCTCTTAAAAAATGTATATTGGCTCCCTTTTTAACTAAAAACTTAGTTAAATTTGAACTAAAAGTTTAGTTAACATTAAAGTCAGTCTATTTTGAAACGTCATGTTTTCTTTTTGTTATGCCTGCTGTTCGTTACGCCCCTTTTTGCGCAGTATGAATGGCTTTCCTCCGCACAAAGGCAAAAAGTAGATTCGGTGCGCGCCGTTGTACAAGAAGAAATACGCCTGCGCCAACTGGCTCGGGCAGAAGCCATCGCTAAGTTAAAAAATGACTCAACAGCCGACTCGCTCCGAGCACAATATGCCAAAAAAGAACGCCAAGAACGCGCAAAACAAACGCAGGTTTACCAAACACAACTTGATGCTTTAGGAAGTACCGATACCACCTCGTTGCGCCTAACGTACAACAACTTTACAACAGTTCCTCGCGCAGTTATTGAGCAACAAAAACTCACCTCGCTTAACTTTACCAACAGTGCCTTAGCATGTGTTCCCCGCGAGTTATTTACAGAGATGCCCCAACTGACTTCGATTAATTTTACGGCCAGTGCACTTACCCACCGCGCTATTTATGCAGCTCGCAACCGTTCAATCAACCGATTGTCGCTCAGCAAAAATCATCTTGAAAAAATTCCTCGAAAACTTAAAAAGCTTAGAGGGCTTACCTATCTCGATCTTTCGGGTAATCGGCTAGGTACTCAAAAGCGGATTACCATGCCTCGGTTAACAGAGCTTCGCGTACTCGATCTGAGCAATAACCAACTCACACGATTGCCCCGAAAGCTTAAGCGCCTTAAGAACTTAGAGGTGCTCAAGCTGGAAGCCAACCAACTCAAAAGCTTAAAAGGCTTGGAAAAGCTGAAAAACCTTAAAGAACTTGTGGTAAGCGATAACCCCATAGCCTTAACGCCTACCGTTTGCCGAGTGCAATTGCGCAATTTACGCCGATTGGTTATGCAAGGGTGTGGTTTATTTTATATTCCTTCGGAAGTTGGCTTGCTTGATAGCCTGCGGTTCTTGATTTTACCGGAAAACTACCTATTCGAGCTCCCTAAAGAATTGGGGCAACTTAGTGGTTTGGAAAACCTAATGCTTTATAAAAACAGACTAGAATACATCCCTGCTGAACTGTTCAATCTTACCAATTTAGTTTGGCTAGATTTGTACCATAACGAACTTTCAGAGATTAGTGAACAAATTGGGCAATTGCAAAAAATTGAAATTCTGTTTCTTTCCCACAACAAGCTTGAATCGTTACCCAAAAACATTGCAAAGTTACCACAACTAAAAGAGTTGTACATCCATCATAACCGATTAACTAGCTTACCCACTTCGTATGCAAACTTGCAAAAGTTACGCTACCTCCTCATACAGCACAATTTTATAACTGAGTTCCCTAGGGCAATCCTTTCGCTCAAGAACTTAGAAGAGTTGGATATTTCTGCTAACCAGCTTACTACGCTGCCTGAAGAAATCATCGATTTGGAGAAGCTCACCAAGTTTTATGTAAATGACAACGCCATTGAGGTCGGAACCATGGAGCACGAAAAATTGAAAGCCATCATGAAGGTGTTTAACGACCGAAGCGTTTCCATAAAATTTGACTATCAATAATTTAAAAGGCTATCTGTAAAGAGATAGCCTTTTAAAACCCTATTGTTTTGACTGATGGATTAGAAGCCTCTTTCTAGCATAATGGTTGCCTGGTACGTCTTACTGATATTACCGGCTTCGTCTTTAAACTTTACATAAACTGTACGAAGCCCATCTTCCTCGCCGTCTAACTTCCAATTTTGTAGCATGCCTACATATGCCTTCCAACGCACATTATTAAAAGAAATGGGATCGTTGGTAATCTTAAAATAAGCGGCATCGGCTGCTTTGAGGTAAATGGTAACGAGTTTATCAAGCTGGTTGGTCGACTCCGCTCCGTTGTTAATCAACACTTCGCAGTTTTGCGGAGGAGTGGTATCTAAAATCACTTCCTCGGTGTACACATCCGACTCATTCCCGGCAAAATCTTTAAATTTAGTAGAGATGGCATATGTACCATCTTCTCCTTCCAAAGTGATTTCCCGCAGAGTAGTGTACGGTTCCCAAATAGGGTTGGCGAACTCCGTATCGTTGACTGCAATTGCCATCGAGTCGGCAGCTCGGGCAAACAAATCTATTTTCAGCTGCTTTGCTTGATCGACCAAATACTTTTTGCCCTCGTTTACTTGTACATGTATATCGAAAGGCGCTTTGGTATCAATAATAATTTCATCGGATACAATCTCCGATTCGTTGCCTGCCTTATCTCGAAAGCGCACAAACACTTGGCGGGGGCCATCATCGCCATCAGCTAGGCGCCAATCGGGTATTTGGTTATCTTCAAACAGCCGCCATTTTTGCCCATAAAACGAGTGCTGATTGCTGACCATCACATATTTTGCATCTACGGCAGAAAGCGATAAATCAACTAATAACGATTTATCGTTCGTGTATTTACTAGGCAGCTCAATTTTCACATAAGGGTTTTCAGGGGGAGTAGTATCTACAATAATTTCATCTGTAAATAGCTCCGATTCCGAGCCATCATCATAGCGAAATTTTGCATATACTTCTTGCAAGCCATCTTTAAATTCTAAAGACCAATCTAAAATTTCACGATGATAATCCACCCAATGAGCTCCGGCAAAGTCGGGTACATTACTAACCAACATGGCATCCACACTATCATCTTCAATTTTAAAGCGAAGTTCTACTTTGTAAGAGTTTGTATATTTTGAACCATTATTGATCAAAATTTCCTCTTTACCTAACAATTGTGCATTTGCTACACCGGCTGCGAATAGGAAACACGCCAGCCATATAAACCTTAATTTTGTGCCCATACGAATTAACTGAAAAGAGATTTTAAGTTGCGTAATACTTATTAACAATTAAAGAACTATTGGTAATGCGTAATTATTGCCTCAACCGGTTAGTTACAGTACCATGAAACGCTCAGGTATATTTACTATGCCTATTAAAGTTATTCAACTTCAAAATAAAAGTTGTGAAAGTATGGTTATTGTAACAGAATAAGCCTAACAACTTTCAGTTAAGTTATCTATTGAGAATTACAGCAACTAGAGGATATGCGTAACTTTGCAAGAATGATTCAAGGAAAAATCAATAAGACCATAATATTTAGCATGTATATGAAACTTCAAGCGCTATTGAGCCTTATTTTTCTGGTTTGTGCAAGCAATTTGTCGCTTTTTGCACAGGTAGAAGAAGGAAATGTATACACGTTTCAGCAACTTTCCACGGAAGCCCCACAAATTACAGCTACGCTAATGCCTACCGACAATAAGTTTAGCTCTGACACAGTGTATACTATTTACACCGGCGACGGGTCTACGGTAGACTTCAAAACGTTTTTTGTGGAAGGTCAGGAATATGATAACATTTTCAACCCGAACCCCACCGGGATGATTATCAACGGAAAAGAATTTTTGTTTTACTGCAACTTAGAAAAGTCTATCCGCCAAAACTTCAACAATATTCTGGAAATGTACGAGTTTACGCTAAACGGCGTACGCGATGGCGATAAACTCAAGAAGTTTTTAATGCTCATCAGTTTTCGCGAAAACTGCTTGGGCGACGGATGCGACTACCGTTGCTATAATGTATTCGATATTACAAACCCAGATAGGATCAAACAAGTTGCATTTTCGAGTGTGTTTCAGGGCATTGATACTTTTGGGGATTTTGATGGAAACGCAGGCTCACTCGAGTTTTTGCGAGGAGCTCCTAAACCCCATGAAGGCTTTAAAAAAGGGGATATTGTAGAACATTTCTTAGTAACTGCCTATAGCATCCGCAGTTCTAGTGCACAACAACTGAAAAACCCGAATACAAAGCATCCTTATTACATGTATGTGAAAGATATGATGCCAAGTGGCGAAGGAGAACCTAAAATCAACAGTTTTCAGGTAATGAAAGCCGATTGGTTTTTCAGCTTAAAAGATTCTACCGGAAATGTAGCGGAATCTTCCAGTTTCTTTGCTGAATACATTTCTTTTGATCCCCTTTACCAACACTTGTATAACCCAGATGGCGTGCGAATCCAGAAGAATCGGTGGTCAGTTCACATTAATGACTTAGGTGATTTAGAAGCCGCGCAAGAGTACTGTAGACGCATTCAGCAAAATTTTGAAGAAGTCTACATTATGATTGACCAATATAGTGGCGATATTTCATTCCAAGTATATGTAGGCAACTTCATGAGTAAAGATTTGGCAATCGATTACCAAAACCGATTAAAGGAAGTAGGCATCGTGGGTACTCTGCGCGACCTACGAGAACGATATTAAATTCTTTGACCCAAACAACAAAACGATTAAATGCATTTAGTTAACATTTAAGCAGCTAAAACCATGAAACTACCTTTTTATATCACTGCTTGCCTCATAGGATTGTTCCTAACTACGCAAAGCTTTGCACAAAACGCCGAAGAACTTTTTGAAAAAGGAGAGTTCTTGAAAAGTAATAACCGCTTCGAAGAAGCAGTTGGCATGTTTAAAAAAGCCGCTGAAATCCAACCAGATAATCATTTGATTCCGTTTGAAATGGCAGCTTGCTATACTGGTCTTACCGATTTTAAAAAAGCGGTGCTATCGCTCGAAAAAGCAGTGGAAATTAAATCTGATTTCCATGAAGCCTATGAACTACTTGGCGATTTGTACGCCAACCAGTTCAGAAACCCACAAAAAGCTGCTGAAAATTACGATTTAGCCTTTCAATACGATGAAAATGTAGAAAATAAACTGCGTTACAAACTCGAAATTATCGGTATTCTGTACGAATATGACAAACACCATATGGCGTTAAAGCACATTAAAGATGCAGAAGCTATTTTGCCCGATAACTTCGATTTACAGTTTTATGAAGCACAGTATTATATTGAAACTGAGGCGTACGATAAAGCAAAAGAGATTATGGAGAAACTCCTTACCCAAGATGGAGGAATTCCCGAAAAATCGGGTAATGAAGTATATTTCTATGAAATGGGGCGCATCCACTTTTACCAAGGAAATTATGATAAAGCAAAAGAGTTCTTCCAAAAAGCTAATGATGGTCCCTTCCGCTCTAAAATTCCAATTTATACTCCTGAGTTTTTCTTAAGTGTTGCCCAAGTGTATTATGGGGTTTACGAATATGTCAAATCAGAAGAAGTACTGAAGGTAGTGTTAGATATGACTACAGGAAGCACCCCAACAGATGCCCTCGATTTACAAAAGCAACTTTTGAATGTAAAAACTAGTAAACGAAAGCTTATTGAAGCTGAAAAATCGGCAATTGAACAAGAAAAAGACCCCGATCGGTTAGCAGACCGTTACTCTGAATTGGCTTTGTATGCTTACCAAGACGGCGACCATGTACAAGCCGAGTTAGCCTGCCAAGAGTATCTCAAACTAAGGCCATTAGAGTATAATATGATGTTCTTGCAGGCGATGTCGATGAGCAAATTGGATAGAACCGAAGAGGCATCCATGCTGCTTTCAAGAATGCGCAAAAACCCTAAAGTTCCCAGACCTTTCATGGTGCGCCTGAGCTTTGGCTTAGGGTTAGTCTATAAAAATGCTGGCAGACTCGATGAAGCCGAAGAAGCTTTTAAAGATGCTTACGCCGGCCCTACAAAAGAAGCTGCTCGCTACGAATTGATGGAAATATTCAAAATTCGCCGCCGGCAAGAACAAGTCGATACTGAAAAGTAGCAAACAACCTGATTTTACTTTTATAAGATGAGAAGGAGCCTCCTGTTTAGGAGGCTTTTTTCGTATCGGCTACCATAGAATAAACTCTTTACGATTCCCTACTTTTGCAGCATGAAATCTATCCGATTTATGTCTTTAGGGGTTCTTGTTGCACTTGTAGCACTCACAGGTTTGGGGCTACTTTTACCCCGAACCTACCAAATTGAAACTTCTGTTCGTGTTGCTGCTCCTCCCGATGTGGTATATCAGCACATTGTAAATTTAGACCGATGGAACCTTTGGGCATTAGATAGTATGTCATTAGTCCCCGATCCACAACAAGATTCGGTGTATTATTGGGAAGATCAATCCGGTAAGGGTAGTTTAACACTAATTGAAAGTATCCCTAACGAAAAAATAGCCATACAAATCAGCATGCATGAAAGTTCGTTTCAATCAATCAGTACTTTTAGCCTATCTCACTCAGAAAAAGATAGTACCGTAGTGGTTTGGAACGAACAACAAAACTTAGGCTATAACTTCATTGCAAGGTACTATGCTTTTTTTGCCGATTTTGAAGAACAGGTTACCGAAAACTACCAATACGGACTACAAAAACTGAAACGTGTAAGCGAACAAGCAGCCGGATCTGCCCGACCCACCATACCGGCAGGGTTAGAAGAATCGACGATGGCTACCTGGCTTAACCGAGAAGAAGTTTTTAAACTCATGAGTAGCCTCGATGGTAGCACAATTGCAGAAATTGGGGCAAAACATGGCTATTTTACGTTTGAATTGGCAACAAAAGCAAAGCAGGTAATTGCTTTAGAAACTAACCGCTCCTTCGCCGAATACCTTCGCAATGTTACCGATAGCGCTAACTCACAAAATGTTGAAGTACGGCTTACCGGAATTATTTCGCCAGCACTGTACGAAAAAGAGGCGGATTGGGTATTGCTGACACACACTTGGGGTGTTTTCAAAAACAAGACAAGCTACTTACAACGCATAAAAAGAGGCTTAAAGCCTGATGGGAAACTTCTTGTACTGGCATTTACTGAGAATATACCGAATGGCTACCCTGCCAAACCAGTTGATTTAAAAGAAATTTTAGATATGTTGCAAAAAGCCGGCTTTAAATTGGAAACTCAAAAAGAGTTGAGCCGAAGAGGCCATTGGGCGGTTATCGCTATACCATAAAAAGCCCGAATAACAATAAGGCATCTACCAAACCCAATCCTATAACCATTGCGTAAATAAGGCGGGGATTTACTTCGTATACTTTATCGATAGCACAATGCTCGGGCGAATCGGGGTTGTAATGTACCGTGATTGTGTCGCCAATTTCTAAATCGCTATATGCTTTACGGGTTTTATCTTGGTAAATCGCATCTTCTGTTTCATATTCTACTACTAAAATTCTTCCTGAAGTTTCAAAATTTCCAGTTTTGAACAGACCTAACTGCGGAATATCAGCGGTTACGACTCCCTTATTTTTTGCCCCTAATACACCAACCACTTTCCCCTCTACCTCGATAGCTTTCGAAAAGAAGGAAATTTGCGACCAAAGCAGCCATATACAAACGGCAAGCACTGTAGTTACTAAAAAAATACCCGCCAAGAAAAGAATTTCAGGGGGTGTCTGTTCTTCAGGTTGCTCAATCGCATCGGACTGAAAGAACAGCATACATACAAAAGCTATCATTATAACTATAATTTAAGGTGAAACTGCTTGCATTAATTGAGCACAGATAATTGCGCCATACGTACCTAAAGCATAGCCTAAAACAGCTAACAAAGCACCTACCGGTGCTAATGCCGGACTAAACGCTGAGGCTACTACCGGTGCAGATGCCGCCCCGCCCACATTGGCTTGGCTACCCACAGCTACAAAAAAGAATGGTGCTTTGAGCAGCTTTGCTACTATTAACAACACTGTTACGTGAACTAACATCCAGATAATCCCAATGGCAAATAAACCCAAATTATTGAGTACATCTTGAATGTTCATTTGCATGCCAATAGTTGCTACTAAAATGTAAATAAACAGACTCCCAATTCGCATGGCTCCATAGCCTTCCATCTTGCGAACAGAGGTAAAAGAGGCTACTACTCCTAAGGTGGTAGCTATCACAATAAGCCAGAAAAAGCCGGAGGTCAGTGAGTTGAGGTTCACTTGAACCAACCATTCTTTTTGCTGCTCCATAAAAGGTGTAATCAAATCGGCACCCCAATGGGCTACTGCCGTTGCCCCAAATACGACCGCCAATAAGCTGGTGAGTTCAGCTAAATTTGGAATTTTAGCTACACTTGCTTGATAGTCTTCTACTTTCTTTTTTAAATGGTCGATAGCGGAAACATCTGATTGCAACCAAGCATCAATTTTAGCAGCGATGTTGGTGCCATACAACAAAAATCCTAACCAAATATTGGCGCATACTACATCTACTACAATCATCACGGTGAAAAGCTGGTCGCTTGCCCCATAGATTTCCTTCATTGCCGTTTGGTTGGCTCCGCCGCCAATCCAGCTTCCGGCAACGGTTGCCAAACCTCGCCATACCTCGTTTGATCCTTCGCCAGCTAATAATTCAGGGGCAAAAGCGCCTACAATCAACACAGCTACAGGCCCTCCAACTATAATTCCTACCGTTGCCGCTAAAAACATGATAATGGCTTTAGGGCCTAAATTCAAAACTGCTTTTAAATCGATACTTAAACATAGCAATACCAAACTAGCCGGTAACAGATAACGCGACGCTACAAAGTACAAACGTGAGTTCTCCACTTCAATTAAACCTAGTGGCCAATTGCACAAAGCAGGTAGAAAGTAACACAACAGCAAGGCAGGTACATAGCGATAAAACTTTTGCCAAAAGGGATGCTCGCTAGACGACGTTCGGAATACGATTGCCAACAGGCTAATAAGGATTCCGAAAATAATGGCATCGTTAGTAAAGGGGACATTCATAAATAAATCAATCAATCTCCATGTTGGACATAATTTTTGGAAGGGTTAAAGATTGAAATATCCGAAATATGCTAGCGAACTCAAAAGTAGGTATCGATTTTTAAGCGTTTTCTATGGTGAGGTGTCGTAATATGCGGCGGATAGTTTGCACAATGGCGGGGCTTACTGTGTGGTTGTACTTCTCTACGATTTCGTTAATGGTTAGCCCCTCGGCTAAATCGTTAATAATAAACGGCCATTGCATAACAAATTCTGAGTTTGGCGTGCGGTGCTTTAGTAACTGCTTTACCGTTTTTACGGTAGTGATACTCACTTCGCCCTGGTGCCATTCTACAATATCTTTCGTGCTCATCCCCATAGCTAGTTGCCGCACTACTTCGGCATAATCGGCAAGGTATTTTATGTTGGCTCGGTATGCATCGAGCATGGGTTGGTCTGAAAACTCAATTTTACGCCCCTTCCGCTTGGCGTGCTCTCGCTTACTTAATTCGCGAAAAGCGTAACTCTCCACTACGTTATCGCAAATTTGGAGGTCATCTTTCCGCATTTTAAACCACTCGCCTTTTACTTTTTTATGCTGAAAGATGGCGTGCAGCCCCTTTTCTAGATCGTTGGCATTTTCTGCCATGTATTGGCGTACTACCTCAAAAAGTGAAGGCAAATGGGTGCGGTAGGCGGTAATCCGTTCTTGTAAATCTTCAGATCGCCCAATTTTATACATCTTTTTCCCCGACTTAAGAATGTACACACATTCGCCTTTTTGGAACTCTTCCATACGATTTTTGCAGAGGATTTCGCTTCCTATTCTTTCACTTCAATACCAAAGATTTATTAGATTAATTCAATCTTTAAAGATTTACATGACCTAACTTTCTCAAACCGATAAGTTTCGGGTACAGATTCTAAGCCTGTTGTTCTGCTTTTTGTTGTCTTCTGAGTTTGGTAGACAAAATTCCTGTACCATGCCGCTTGGAATATACATAGGTAAATTCTGCACCTAAAAACAAAATTTGCGAAGAATAAAACACCCATAGCAAAATCACGATGAGAGAGCCTGCCGCACCGTAAGTGAGCCCGGGTTGCATGTTCTGTATGTACCAGCCAATCAGTTGCTTCCCTAGCATAAACAACACCATCGTAAAAAATGAGCCTACCCATACATCTCGCCAACGGATGTACGCATCGGGTAAATACTTGAAAATTACGGCGAATAAAATGACCGTGATTAGCAAAGAACTCCCCATATTCACATATAAGAAAAGCTCGGTAATCACTTCAAAATCGGGTAAGTACGATTTGACCAAACGCTCGAACGCTGCAAGTAAAAACTCTGCAAAGATGGAAAGTAACTGTAACGCTCCCAACGAAACAATCATGGCAAAGGAAATGAGCCTGTCGATCAACACATTTTTCAAACCAGTTTTTTGGGCGTGCTTTTGTACCTTCCAAAACTCATTTAGCGAATTTTGTAGAGAGTAAAAAACGGCAGTTGAAGTAAAAATCAGCGTAACAAAACCAATCAGTGCATTTAACGAAGAGTTCTGGTTGTTCCGAAAGTGGTTAATCACGTAGGTAAGTTGCTTTTGCCCTTGCGCACCAAACAAATCGCCAATTTGTACCATCAGCTTTTGCTGCACATCTTCTTCGCCTAAGAAAAAGCCTAACCCCGAGATAAGAATAATCAGAATGGGTGGCAAGGAAAAAATAGTATAATAAGATAGAGCCGCCCCATGCCGAAATGCTCCATCTTTTGTAAATTCACGAATAGTTAGTTTAAGAAGGGTAATAAATACATATACCCAAGAAACTAACAGGGCTACTATTCTGAACGCTCCCCGATGCGGTTTCTTAAGCCAACGCTGCAACTGGAGTCGTACATGCCTTATGTAGAGTTTGAAAAAGTTTTTTCGCATAAGCAAAACAAGTCAGCCTTTACGAAGGTACAAACTTTTCTACGTTGGAGCAGTTTTTAGAATTATCGTTTAATAGAAGTTAATTGCATGCGTTTTGTACGGTCTAACATATACTTAATATTCTTGTTGATGTTTGGCATTTGCCATTTAAGTTATGCGCAACCCCAAATCTTGCAAGCCCAGCGCGATACTTGCATGCAACTAATCGAAGAAGTGATGGTCGATATTTTCCGTACCGATCGGCCTACTGCTTTCGCAAAGCTACAAACAGTAGAAACATTCTTATTTGAATCTTCCGGAGCACTTCTCCAAAAATACCCTGCTTTAGAGTTAGAATGGA
>CAYMYI010000002.1:0-15974 GCA_964394585.1 uncultured Roseobacteraceae bacterium | reverse complement strand
GATTGCGGCAAGTTCGTGGTTGTACTACGAAGTTGACCGCCCCGGAGATCCGCTAGAAGAGTTTTTAGAAAGAGGCCGTTCTTTAGCTGCCAAATTAGATGGCGCTTCAAAAGATGCCGACCTTGCCTGTGCGCATATGTACGATATGTTGGGGCGCGCTCAGATCACCTTTTTCTTTGATAAAGTGAAAGCCAAATTGTATTTCTTTCGTTCTTTGGCTCTCAAATACAAACACCTGCCGGCTTGGCATCCTGATATTTTAAAAACGCGATGGTTTTTAACCTACTTTGATACACTGAATTACTACAATACTCGCAAAGAACTCTTAGAATCCAACCTGAAACTGTATGAACAATACGGAAACTTGGATGAGTTCTACCGAGGCTATCATTATATATCTTTAATTGGGATCCAAATTGATGGTATATTAGATAAGCATGCCGGCAAACTTAGCTATCAAAAAGCTTTTGATTTCGGCAATAAAGCACTCAATATTTTTACGCGACTCCTCGGGGAAGATTCCTATCTGAACGTGTACGCATACGATGGTTTAGCTAAAACATCGAATTATTTTTTTAAAAATGACTCACTTTATGAGTATTACGGCAGAAAAAAACTAGAACTACACAAAAAACATACTTACCCAGAATATGCTTATGCGCAAAAATTAGAGTTTGAACTCAAAAAAGTTTTAGAACCCACTCCCGATATTATTCAACTAGCACATAAAGTAACGTATTATAAGCATAATAAAAGTTTTGATACACTCGATATACTAGCAGTACCTGCCTCTGCCGATTTGATTAACATACATGAAACGTTTTACATTAATGAAAAAGCTCGACTCATGATGCTTTCAATGCAGCAACATGGCAATTTTCAGTTGGATACGCTGGAGGCTATCGTAAAAATGGGCGAGTTGCTTATGGAGGCTAAACGCATGCAACTACATGATTACCAACATCAATGGGAGCGTCATATGTTTGTTCAAGGAAACTCATTGATTATTGTTTGGTTTGAGGCTGCCATGAAGGCATACCAACTTACCGGCAATATAAAATGGTATAACAAAGCCTATCAGTTTTTAAATGTTAGCAAGTCAATCTATCTCGTTCGTTCAGCCTTATTACGTCAACGTAAACAAATCTTAGAACAGCATTCTGAAGAGATTAAAATCCTTAACGACTCCATCCGGTATTGGGAATTAAAAGGAGCGATGCTAGAAAAAGAAAACCTTGTTGCTAACATTCCTGAAATTGCCAAGGTTTTGGGAAATGCTTTTTTGTTTCATGCTCAAAAAGATTCGCTTATCAGCTCGCTGACAAAAAACATTCAAATTGATCAAACGCCTTTTTTCAAAAATAAGTTATCAGATACACAGTCGCTTCTGCTCCCTAACCAAGTGGTAATAGAGTTTACCCCTATTTTTCGATGGAAGCAATACCAACGAATCATCACATTTGCTTACTCACGCGATAGCATTTTTACACAAACGCAAGAAGTTAGCCCTGTTTTTTTTGATGATGTGCAACGTTTACGCGATGCGATTATCCAAAATGATATGGCTACCTATGCAGAAAAAGCCCATGCTATTTATAAGATGCTCATCGAACCGCTAGAGGGTTTTATTGAAGGCAAGGAAATCATACTCATTCCTAATGAAAGGACAGCCTACATTCCTTTTGAAGTGTTACTCACTGAGCCATTAAAAGAGACGGCTCTCGATGACCTTAACTTTGCACAACTTCCTTACTTCTTCCAAAAAAACGTCATTTCTTATCATTTCTTAGCCGATATGCTTTTCAGCCAACGGCATCATACTATGCCAAATAGAGCAATGACCTTTGCTGGCTTTGCGCCTGTTGCCGGGGAGGCTACCAACTTATTTGTAAAGCGACAGCGCACTGCTGTTCCCCTACCCGATTCGGTATTAGCCGAGCTATCGCTTGAAGATATCAACCATCGGATTCGAAATACAGAGGCTATTAAATTACCTGCTAGTGCCTGGGAAATCGAAAACATTTCCAAAGAATTTACAAAGGGGCTCAAATTCATTAATGAAGAAGCCACCGAAGACCGATTTTTAGAAGTTGCCAGCCAATACGACATTTTGCACATTGCTACTCATTGTATTGTGGACGACTCCGACCCGGAACTATCGCGCTTAGTTCTCTTGCCCGACTCACAAAACGACGGATTTCTTTACCTGTACGAACTTTTAAAACATGAGGTAAAAAGTGATTTAGTTGTACTTTCAGCTTGTAATACTGGTTATGGTAAACTACAAAGTGGCGAAGGGATATCCAGTGTTGCCTATGGCTTTGCCTATGCAGGCTGCCCCAACATCGTGATGAGTCAGTGGGCTATTTACGACGATTTCTCTGCAAAATTAATGACCAGCTTTTATAAACACCTTGCCGAAGGGTTACCTAAAAACCAAGCCCTACGCCAAGCAAAGTTCGATTTTTTGGCAGATCCATCCGTTCCCAATGAATACAAGAAGCCATCGTATTGGGCGGGTTTTCAGCTATTTGGCAATCGTAAGCCGATGCAGTTTAAAACATCTACACAACCTCCAAAAATAGCTATTGCCATTTTTGCTTTGTTCTTTGCAACCGTGGCGGTGGTTGCATTGGTTTGGTTTAAAAAGAAAAAAGGTGCACAGTTTTAACTATGCACCTTCCTTATAAAAAAACTGCTTCTATTAACTTTCTTTCCATTTAATGGTACAACCTATCGCTTTGGTGGTTTTCTGCGAAATGGTTTTACCCTCTAAAAGCTCATTGATGGCATTCTTAATGTAGTGCTCGTTCGCTTGGTCGGCATCTTTCGGGTTATTATCAATACCGCCAATGTATAGTACAGTTAAATCTTTATCCAAAATATACATATGCGGGGTACGAGTGGCTCCAAAAGCATGAGCAATTTCTTGGGTTTCATCTTGCAGATATACAAAAGGATACCCTTTTTCTTCGGCTCTTTCTTTCATTGCCTCCAACGAGTCGCCTGGTTTCTTCACTACATCGTTCGGGTTAATAGCAACTACGGGATACCCTTTTGGGGCAAACTCGTTGTGCAAATCGATAATGCGCTGTTCGTACAATTCAGCATAGGGGCATGTGTTGCACGTAAAGGTAAGAATAAACCCTTTGGCATCTTTATAATCGGCAAGTGATACCATCTTTCCGTCTACTGCATTTTTCAGACTAAAATCGGCTGCTTTATCGCCAACCTTGTACCCATCGGTAATTGGGGCTTCTGCCGGAACTGCACTCCACAAAAGAACTGCTAACATTGGGAGCAGAGCCGTGGAAATCATCTTTTTTAGGTTCATAAGTCGAATTTTATTTAAAGGTGGATACTCGATTAAATTCAGATTAGTTTAACGATTGCTCGATGATGGTATTTAATTCTTCTTGCGAAAATTCTTGTGCATAAAACGCTCGAATACCTTTCGCATTATTGAAAATAAGCGTTGCGGGGATATCACCTTGCCACTCCGGGCTCACTTTATCAACCCATTTGTTTGCATCGAGTTCATTGAGAAGGTATAATTCAGATTGTAGGTTCTTTTTCGCTGCAAACTTCTTCACTTTCGTTTCTAGCACATCTTCAAAATCTAAACTCACTAAAACAAATCGTACGTTTTGATCGGCAAATTGCTCGCGTGCACTTTCAAAATAGGGCAACTCAGCGATGCAGGGCTTGCACCAAGTAGCCCAAAAGTTCATTACTACAAGCTGATTTTCCGACGACTGCAGCAGTTGTTCTAACCCTGCCACATCAATTACTTCTATATCTTGCGCAATAGTTTGATGCCAAGAAGCCACCCATATGCCACTAAATAGAAGAATTTTCACGAAGTGTCGTTTCATCTGAAATATTAATTTTTAGAAGTTTTCACGATATATAACGCTAAAACAAACCATATTGATTGGCTCTTATGAATGCATTAACGGAGTTTTAACTGGCTATTTCTCAACAGATTGGCACTCACCAACTTCCCATACTTGGATACCTTCTTTAGCGGCTCGGTACGCATTCTTGTAGGTATTGCCATCGCAACCGCATACCGGACTGCTGCCCGACTCGTAGGGAACGTTTATTGGCTCGCCCTTGCAAGAAACCAATTCATCCAATGCTGTTATATCGTTATAGACATTTTCTAGCAATGTGGTTCGCGTGCAACGAGTTGCCTTGAAAACCCCTGCATATGCAGAGTTTTCTTGCTTGCGGGCATACACTAAGTAAGTTTGTTCTGGAGAGTATACAAAATCGCACGAAGAAAACCCTCCTTCCATAAAGATACTTCGGTTGGTAAACCATTCTCCTTTCCAACGGCGTAAGATTTCCATTTTTGCCAAATACCCCTCTTCGATGGGCAAGATATCGGTAACTACTCCGATAAAAACAGCGTCGTTATCGGCGTAGGCTTCTTCTACGGAAATGGCATCGCGAGGGCAGAGGCAAGGTTCCATCGTACCTTCATTCCATGTGCCAACTCGTGCTTCGCCATCGGCTTCGAGCAAAAAGCCTTCCCCATGCATTTTCCCTTCTTTCCACTCACCTTCGTAGCGTTTTCCATTCGGCCAAGTTTGTGTACCTCTTCCCTCTTTCAAGCCATTATTCCACATGCCTTCATAAACAATTCCATTCGTTTGGGTGAGCTTGCCAAATCCCTCTTGTTTTCCATTGATCCACTTGCCTTTGTACATATCGCCATTATTCCAATAGAATGTACCTTCGCCGTGCTTTCTTCCTTCGCGCCATTCGCCCTGATAGTATGAGCCATCGGGCCATTGCAGTGTTCCATCGCCGTGCATTAAGTCGTATCGCCAACCGCCCTGGTATTTTGCGCCATCTTTCCAAGTAAATGTACCCGTACCATGGCGTAGGTCGCGCTTAGTATCTCCCACGTAAGTACCTTGTGAAGTATCTGTGTTTTCCTGTGCTATCGCTGTACTATACACAAAAACTATAGCGATACACAAGCGTAATAGCTGAAAAATTGTTTTCATAGCCGTTGATATAGGTTAAGTAGATTTTGTTGAAAGTAGTGAGTTTCGTTGGTATTCTCAAGAGAGAATAAACCGGTGCAACCCTCTCAACTGTAAGAAGGCTTCTAAGGAAGAAACGTTGCGTAGCGCAGGGTGTAGGTTCTCCGGATGTTCTTTTAACAAAACTTCAAATGGTTGAAAGGAAACCTCTTGGATGATTTGTTCCTGCTCCATTTCGGGATCTTCGCCCCGCTCGAGCGTTCCACCTTTGATAGAAACCGTAAAGAAAAGTTCAATAGCATGCAAAGGAGGAGCTAGAAACTCATGGGTAAATAAAAACTGTTCAATCGCGATTTGCAGACCGGTTTCTTCGGCAAACTCTCTTTTTAAGGCAGCTTCGGTACTTTCGGCGTACTTGACACCACCACCCGGAGGTGCCCACAAATGTGTGTTGCCAAGGCCGCTGTGCTTCACCATTAAAAGCTGTTGCCGGGCATTTACACAGACTCCGCAAACGCGTAGGCGCAAGCGGTTTCCAAACTTAGCCACCACCTTTTCGTCTTCCATATTGCTTAAACTTTTGTGATAGAGACACTGTTTAAAGGAATTTTTTGAAGGCGGGCATTCAATACTAAAGCTGCCATTGACACTACTAAAATAAACATCCAAAACCAACGATAGCCGATAGCATCAATTAGCGAAAAGCCAAAAGTAGGTCCTATCACATTAGCAAGCGACCAGGTCATCCAGTACCATGCCATGTATTCTCCTCTTCTTTCTACCGGGCTCATTGCCAAAGGCTCTGAGTTGTTGAAAGGCAAGTAGAGGATTTCGCCCATGGTTACAAAAAACATCGCCATCACACACATTACCAGCGACTTATGAAATAAAAAGAAAATAAAAGACACGCTAATAAAGATAAGCCCCCAATAAATTGCTTGTTTCATACGCTGTGTTTTTTCAATCTGATCGGTTGCCGGCATTTCAATGAGTACAATCAAGATTCCGTTTAAGGTCATGATAATCCCTAAGTAGCGCTCGTCGAACTCCCACACGCTTTTTATAAATACTGGCACCGTATTGAACCACTGTGTAAAACTGAATGCAACAAAAAAGGTAATCAACAGAAATAATAAAAATCGAGTATTCCGATAAGCAGGCGTATGCAAGGCTCGGTCGTCTTTTTGGTCTCCGATAGCCTCAGAGGGTTCATCGTGTTCTTCCCAATGCGTAGACACATACCAAAAATACCCTCCGGCTAAAATGCAGGTAAGTCCGTCAATCCAAAAGAGCCATACATATCCAAGATAGCTTGCCACAAAACCTCCAATTGCGGGTGCAGCACTAAACCCCAAATTGATTGCCAACCGCAAAAAAGCCATTGTTCTGCCGGTTTCTTTGGGAGGTACGTAGCTTCCGACGGCGGCACTCATTGCCGGGCGATAGGCTTCGCCAAACATAGCCGTAAGGGTAATCAGGATAAATAATGGATAAAACGTAAAAGCATACTGTAAAAAAATAAGGAGTAAGCCACTAATCAGTAAACTATAAATAATAACGATATTCGGACCGAGCTTATCGGAGAGTTTTCCTCCTAAAAATGAGCCTATTAAAGAACCTATGCCAAATGCACCGGCGAGTAGTCCGGCTTCATCGAGCGGAAAGTTGAGAACTGTGGTCAAATACACGGTTAGAAAAGGAAGTACCAACGTACCCAACCGGTTAATGAAGGTTAAAACGGCTAAATCCCATACCTCGCGCGGATGTCCGGAGTAAGCTTCTTTATAAAGTGTAACTGTTTTAATTAAAAAGTTCTGCATGAGAAAGTAAACCGAGTAGCAGCCGATTCATTAAGTTAATGTTACCAAAATAGTTCTTAAAAAGGTAATATGGAACTACAAATGTGCCGGTTGAAAGGTGAGACTCTCTACATAATTCATGCAAAGCTGTAAACGACAGAAGAAACCTTCTTGAAACTCCCGGTAATAATCAGGATTCTTGATATATTTTTACCAAAGTCTAAATCATCGTAAACTACTAATTTCATACGCTATGATTAAAAAAACGTATATAATCACGCTTGTTGTGTGGGCTTGGGGTGCTTTATCCATTGCCAAAGCCCAGCCCATTGAGTTCGAGGACTCCTTCGGCGATTTATTCGTAGAAGTACAAATGCAAGGAATCTTTCCCGATTCTAAAACATTTGTCGATTGCCTGCCAAAAAAATCAGTCAGAGAAATTATGGCAGCATACGAAACGGAAAAATCGCGTCCCGATTTTAATTTGCGAAGCTTTGTGTACGATAACTTCGATATCCCAGAGCAAAAAGAGTCGGACTATACGAGCGACCCGAACCGCACCGTAGGGCAACACATTGAAAAGCTTTGGGATGTACTCGCCCGCCAACCAGATGACCCTGAGCAAATTAGCAGCCTATTACCCCTACCACACCCCTATGTAGTGCCCGGGGGTAGGTTCCGCGAAATTTACTATTGGGATAGCTACTTTACCATGTTGGGGTTGCAAGTATCTGGCAGGGAAGATCTTATTAGAGGTATGGTGCAAAATTTTGCACATCTTATCAATACACTTGGGTTTATTCCGAATGGGAACCGAACGTACTACAACACACGATCGCAACCGCCTTTTTTTGCCCTGATGGTCAATGTTCTTGCCGAAGAAGAAGGTGAAGGGGTCTTGTATGAATTCGTTGCTCCTATGGAACGCGAGTATTCCTTTTGGATGGAAGGGCACGATAAACTTTCGGCAGAGAAAACCACACACCGGCGTGTAGTGCGTATGCCCAATGGTACGGTATTGAACCGCTATTGGGACGATTCCGATACCCCTCGTGCCGAATCGTACAAAGAAGACGTGGAACTTGCCGAAGAAACCGAACGAGAGGCGCCTCAGCTTTACCGCGATTTGAGAGCCGCCTGTGAATCGGGATGGGACTTCAGCAGCCGATGGCTCCGCGATGGGAAACATTTGGGCAGTATCCATACTACCGAAATCATCCCGGTTGATTTAAACTCGTTGCTTTATTACCTAGAAACTACACTAGCACGGGCATATAAAGGGCAAAATAATGCTGAAAAAGCAGCCTTTTACCAACAAGCTGCCCAACGCCGGAAAGCTGCTATACAACGCTACTGCTGGGATGCCAGCGCAGGTTTTTATACCGACTACGATTTTGTAGCAAAACGTCCCAAAACTTCGTATTCTATTGCTGGTTTATACCCTCTTTTCTTTAAGGTAGCCGATAAGAAAGAAGCCAAAGCAGCCACTAAAATGGTAAAGAAACAGTTTCTTAAGCCAGGTGGCGTGGTTTCTACTTTGGTAAATACAGGGCAGCAGTGGGATGCCCCCAATGGTTGGCCGCCTTTGCAATGGATTGCCATCCAAGGGCTACGCAATTACAAACAAACTAAACTTGCCGTTACCATAAAAAATCGGTGGATTGCCAATAATAAACGAGTATATGCGAACACCCAAAAAATGGTGGAAAAGTACAATGTAGAAGATATTTCTTTGAAAGCTGGCGGCGGCGAATACGACTTGCAAGATGGTTTCGGTTGGTCCAATGGAGTGCTATTGCGCCTGCTTTCCGAAGAAGAATAACCCTTCGATAAACCGTAATGCAAAAAACCCTTTATGAAACCCCACCGTATAATTGCTTTATGCTGTTTAAAACAGTGCAAAACAAACTATCACTAAACCCTTAGAATCATGGAAACTCCAAAAAAGAAAAGTTTCAACTTTGCCCCAAAACCTTCCGGTTCATTTGTGAAATCATTTTTCGGGAGTATCGCCGGGAAAGTTTTTGTAGGTTTTGTAGTGCTGTTTTTCATCATTATCGCGTTCTCTACTTTCCACATTGTAAAACCAGGAGAAGTAGGAGTGGTTACCAAATTTGGTGCAGTTCAAGATAAGATTCTCCCCGAAGGCTTGCACATGATTAACCCCATTTCCACGAAAGTGGTCCCCATAGATGTACGCATTCAGAAAATCGAAGCCGATGCCACTGCCTCTTCGAAAGACCTGCAAAATGTAACTTCAGTTGTAGCCCTCAATTATTACCTCGATAAAGAAAAAGCGAATATCATTTTCCAAGAATTGGGGAAAAACTACCAAGTAACAATCATTCAGCCTGCTATTCAAGAGTCAATCAAATCGGCAACGGCAGCATATAATGCCGAGCAGCTCATTACCAAACGCCCTGAAGTGAAACGCGATGTGTTCAATAGTTTAAAGGAGCGTTTAGAGAAGAATAACATCATTGTAACCGATTTTTCGATTGTTGATTTTAACTTCTCAGAAGAATTCAATAAAGCCATCGAGCGGAAACAGGTAGCTGAACAATTAGCTCTTACGGCTGTCAACGATTTGCGACGCATTCAAACAGAAGCCGAACAAGCCAGAACCAAAGCGGCTGGAGAAGCACAAGCTAACCTAGAACTTGCACGTGCACAAGCCGAAGCCCAACGGTTACTATCCGAATCGGTGAACGAAGAAATTTTGCAATTAGAAGCCATTAAAAAATGGGATGGTGCCTTACCCGTAGTTACCGGCGAGGGCGGCGGCGGTGCTTTCTTCGATGTTTCCAACTTGGTAAAACAAAAAAGTAAAGGCAGATAACTCTTTTTAAGATTCCTCAAAGTCAGTTCTTTCCGAGCTGACTTTTTTTTATATTCGTTGGAACCTCAAGGGAATTTCAAATGAAAATTAAAGAAGTAAACCAAGCCATTGTGGCATTTTTAGAAGAACTGACCGAAGGTAACGCCAAGGTAGTGCGCGTAAATAAACAGGGAGATGGCTGGTTTGGAATTGCCGAAGTGTACGAAGAAAGTTCTTTCATAAAATCGCTAGGGCTAGATACCCGCGTGATGGATAAAAACACCTACGAGGTAGAACTCGATAAAAACCTTGAAGTAACCGGCTACGAAAAGCTACAAGCTGAATAATTTGCTACATTTCCATAACCTTTGATTGCTACAACATGCCCGAACATAAAATGACCCACCCCACTGATGCGAGCAACCTTGCCGACATCCTCGAACGTGTACTCGACAAAGGCGTGGTCATCGCTGGTGATATTCGGGTCAACATTGCCGAAATCGAATTGCTTTCTATCAAAATTCGGTTGGTAATTTCTTCGGTAGATAAAGCCAAAGAACTAGGCATCAACTGGTGGGAACACGACCCCTATCTTTCATCGGGGGCACGTACTCAACAACTCGAAGAGGAAAACCGCTTGCTGAAAGAACGACTTGAACAACTAGAAGCCAAAGTGAATGCAAAAAAATAATACTGAAAAACAATCTTTTCTTTTTTAAATAATCATTTTTTCACTTTAACAAAAAAGTATATGGAACTCTTGTATATTATTCTGATCGGCATTGCTGCTGGCTTCTTGGCAGGTTTAATCATGAAAGGTAGCGGCTTCGGTATTTTAGTAAACCTCATTTTGGGTATCATAGGGTCGTTTATAGGTGGCTGGCTACTCGGGGTTTTAGGCATTAGCTTAGGCGGTGGGCTGGTTGGTACGCTCGTTACGGCTACCATTGGTGCGGTGGTGCTTGTGTTTGTTGTCAACCTCATAAAAGGGAAAAAGTGAGCCATTTTGCCTAACATTTTCAGTATGAAAAGACTTCTTATCTGCATAGGAAGTCTTTTTTTTATAGATCTGATTTTGTTATGAACGCAAAAGCCAAACATCATTTCAAAAAGTGGAAGTACCAATCGCCCATAGGGCTCGCTACCATTGGTACTGGCGTGTGCCTTGTTGCCGAAGCCGCTATTCAAAAATACGATGGCGCCGTTTGGTGGGCATGGGGAAGCTATGGAACCGTAGCACTCATAGTACTCAATGCCGGCATTAGCTTATTTGTGGATGCCGCCCTACACCGAATACGCTACGAACAAGCGATTAAAGAAGTAACTCACTAATCAGCCCTTCAAGCCCGACTATGGAAAACCCTACAACAATCTTAGTTACAGGTGGCACTGGCTTTATAGCCTCCTGGATCGTAAAGTGTCTTTTAGAAGAAGGATATAACGTACATGCCACAGTTCGCAAAAAAAAGAATAGCACTACGCTACAACCTTTGTATGAACTGAATGAACGCTTTCTAGGAAAACTCACGCTGTTTCAAGCAAATTTGCTGAACGAACGTGATTTTGATGTAGCCATGCAAGGAGTTGACACCGTGATTCATACGGCATCTCCTTTTATTAATACAGGAATTAAAGACCCTTATCGACAATTGATTGATCCGGCAGTAAAAGGAACGCGCCATGTATTGGAGGCTGCTTCCCGTACCGATACGGTACAGCGTGTGGTGCTCACATCAAGCGTAGTTGCCATTTGGGGCGATGCCATCGAAATCTATCAAACAACTCATAAAGAATTTGACGAAACGTACTGGAACCAAACTAGTTCAGCAAGGCATCGGCCATATGCCTACTCTAAAAAGTTAGCCGAACAAGAAGCGTGGAAAATTGCTGCCAACCAACGCAAGTGGGATTTGGTAGTAATCAATCCGGGGTTTGTGTTAGGCCCTTCGCTAGGCAAACCTAGAGGTACTAGCCAAGAGTTTATGCAGCAATATTTGGAAGGAAGCTACGCTACGGGAGTTCCCGATTTATCGTTTGGTATCGCCGATGTACGCGACGTAGCCCAAGCGCACATTAAAGCCGCCATCATTCCTTCGGCAGAAGGGAGGCATATCGTTTCGGGTACAGTGGCAAGTATGCTCGAAATTGGGCAACTTATACAAAAGGCTTACCCGGGGCGGTATAAACTACCAAAATCCATAGCGCCAAAATTTCTCATGTTTTTAATTGCCCCTTTTCTGGGGTTTTCGTGGCGCTTTGTCAATGCAAATGTGGGAATCCCGATTAAAATTAATAACCAGCGAAGTATCGAACAGTTGCAATTGAACTACCGCCCACTATCGGAAACGATTCGCGACCAAGTTGCTCAATTAGAAATGAATTAATCATATAGGGTTTGGGCAGTGTTGTTGTCCTCTCTAATCCCTTCGTGTATATGTTCTCCAAGTAAAAAGGCTGCTCCTTTCTTTTAGGAACAGCCTTGAACATAGATTGTATATTTGGATTGGTTGACTTAATCGTCGGTACCTGCTCCTTTTTCTATATTAAACTCGTTGCCTTTGTAAGGCTCTACCCCCATGTTATGAAACATGAACGACCAGCGATCAGCCTGCTCGTCCATCACTTTCGACATAGGTTTGCCTGCCCCATGTCCGGCTTTCTTTTCAATGCGAATCATCACGGGGTTATCACCGGCATGTTTTTCTTGCAAGGCAGCTGCAAATTTGAAGGAGTGCGCCGGTACTACGCGGTCGTCGTGGTCGGCAGTAGTAACCATCGTTGCAGGATATTCCGTTCCCTCTTTCAAATTGTGGAGCGGTGAGTACGAAAGTAGGTTTTGGAAGTGTTGAGCCGAATCGCTAGAACCGTACTCTACGGCCCATGCCCACCCGATGGTGAACTTGTGGTAGCGCAACATGTCCATCACCCCTACAGCGGGGAATGCCACTTTGAAGAGCTCCGGGCGCTGGGTCATCGCAGCACCTACTAATAATCCTCCGTTCGACCCCCCTGCAATGGCGAGGTACTCTGATGAGGTATACTGATTTTCAATAAGATACTCCCCGGCTGCAATAAAGTCATCGAAAACGTTTTGTTTGTTCTGTAACATCCCGGCTTTGTGCCATGCTTCGCCATACTCGCCCCCGCCACGCAAATTCGCTTGGGCATACACCCCTCCATTTTCTAGCAGTACAAAGCGCGTAGGGCTAAAACTTGGGCGTAAGCTAATGTTAAAACCTCCGTACCCATACAGATAGGTCGGGCGTTTCCCGTCGAGTTCAATCCCTTTTTTGTGAACAATGAACATAGGAACTTTGGTACCATCTTTACTCGTGTAGAATACCTGCTTGGTTTCGTAGTCTTCCGGATTGATTTTCACTTCTGTTTTGCGGAATAAGGTCGATTCGCCAGTAGCGATATCGTACTTAAAGATGGTAGGCGGATAGGTAAAAGAAGTAAACGTGTAGAACAAGAAGGTATCTTCTTCTTCGCCGCCAAAGCCCGAGGCTGTCCCTAAATCAGGGAATTCCACTTGCCGCTCTAAGGTTCCGGCTTCATCGTATTGGAACACTTGCGTGGTAACATCTTTTAGGTACGAGGCAAACAGTTTTCCACCAGCAGTGCCTACTCCTTGCAAGAGTTCTGGTTTTTCAGGGATGATATCTTTCCAATTTTCTTTCGCAGAGTTTGCCAAATCAACTTCAATTAAGCGCCAATTGGGAGCATCTTCGTTAGTATGTACCAAAAACTTCCCTCCACTATGTTTTACAACGCTGTGTTCGTAATCAAAGCCTTCAAAAAGTTTTACAAACTCTCTATTGTTTTCTAAATCTTTATAAAAGATTTCGTCGCCACTAGTGCCTTCAGAACCTCCTACAATCAAATATTTTTCGTCTTCGGTTACATACCCATAGAAGTTACGCAAAGCATGTTCTTTATCTTCAAAAACGAGTTGATCTTCTGATTGAGGCGTGCCAATTTTATGGTAATATACCTTGTGGTATTCATTCTTACCGCTCAGCTCTTCGCCCTCTTCGGGTTGCCCATAACTGCTGTAGAAAAATCCATCTTTATACCAGCTTGCCCCGGTGAACTTGGCGTATTGGATCGTATCGGACAGGAACGATTTGGATTCTACATCCATTACATAAAACTCGGTCCAATCGGAGCCGGAGCGGCTCACACGGATGGCTACCATACTTTCATCTTTAGAAATGCTGGCAACCGATCCTGTTACGGTTCCATCTTCAGAGAACGAGTTAGGGTCGAGGAATACCTCTGGCTCTCCATCCAATCCTTTTTGGCGGTAGGTTACCGATTGGTTTTGCAAACCATCGTTTTTTGAAAAGAAATAGTAAGCCCCTACTTTATACGGTGAGCCATAGCGCGGATAGTTGTAAATGCTTTCCAATCGGTTGCGAATTTTATCGCGGTAGGGAATCTGATCTAAGTACGCTTGTGTTACGGCATTTTGGGCATCTACCCATTCTTTTGTGTCGGCGGCGTTGTCGTCTTCGAGCCAGCGGTAGGGATCGGGCACTTCCGTACCGTGATACACATCCACTGTATCTACTTTTTTAGTTTCAGGATATTGAAAAGCCATTTTCTGTTCGGCAGTTTCAGGAGCTTGGCACATGGTGAACAACGAGAGTGTACTCCCCCAAGCCAACCATGCTGCTACTTTGTGAGGTATTTTCTGCATAATTGTGATGATTATTAGAATAGTAAAATTAATTAATGGAAAAATACCATAAAGGCACGCCATATCAAACGATTTTATAGGAGAAGCCCTCAATTTTTAGGGTAATAGGTTCAAAGAAGCAATGTAAGGAGCAGGGTTTCCAGGTGTTAAAAGGTGAAAAAGTGTCAGTGTTTTGTAAAAACAATCGTGTCATTTCTTCATTATTTATTTATTTCGACAAGGGAAACACGTGTAGTAACCATTGCTAGAGCTTATGGATTTACAAGAAATACAAGCCGCCAAACAACGGTTTGGCATTATCGGAAACTCCGATAAACTCAATTATGCTATTCAAACCGCGGTGCAAGTAGCCGCTACAGACCTTACCGTTCTCATCACCGGAGAAAGTGGCAGCGGGAAAGAATCGTTTTCCAAAATCATCCATCAGCTAAGCCACCGAAAACACGGGCAATTCATTGCGATTAACTGCGGGGCAATCCCCGAGGGAACCATTAACTCAGAGCTATTTGGCCATGAGAAAGGGGCATTTACCGGCGCAACTGAAGCGCGGAAAGGGTATTTTGAAGTTACCAATGGGGGCACTATTTTCTTAGATGAAATCGCAGAACTTCCGCTAGAAACCCAAGCTCGTTTGCTGCGCGTACTCGAAAATCGAGAGTTTATCCGTGTAGGCTCTTCTAAAGTACAAAAAACCGATGTGCGCGTAGTGGCCGCTACCAATGTTGATTTATTAGAACGTGTGAGCAAAGGTAAGTTTCGAGAAGATTTGTACTACCGCATTAGCACAGTACCCATTTTTGTGCCCCCGCTCCGCGAGCGTGGCAGCGATGTGTACCTGCTATTTCGCAAGTTTGCCACCGATTTTTCCGAAAAATACCGAGTGCACCCTATCCAGCTCGACGAAGAAGCCCAAATGTTGCTTATGAAGTATCGATTCCCGGGTAACATACGCCAACTCAAAAACTTAGTAGAGCAGATTTCAGCGCTAGAAATGCAGCGTAAAATCGATGCCCGAACGTTGATGAAGTATTTCCCCGACGAGCCAAGCCATAACTTTCCGGCACTCATTGCAAGCAAGTCAGATAAGTCTGACTTTTCCGAGCGCGACCTCCTTTATAAAGTGTTGTTCGATATGCGAAAAGATATGACAGAGTTGAAAAAACTCGTCTTAAGTATGTTGGAGGGCAACACTTCAGGGCAACAAATTTATCAAAAGCACAAAGCCTTGTTTAGCAGCGTAATGAACGAAGACGAACACGAATTTGAACCTTCAGAAAATGCGCTATCTACCTATACTATCAACCACTTACACGAAGAAGAGCCCCCACAACAGCAGCCTTCAAATACGCTAGAACTCGATAAAATACAAGATGTAACCCCTGAACTCGAAGAAGGGTCGCTTTCCTTACAAAAACAGGAAAAAGAGATGATTATCAAGGCATTGAAAAAAAATAACAACAAACGAAAATATGCCGCTCAAGACTTAGGAATTTCAGAGCGTACCCTCTATCGAAAAATTAAACAATACGAAATTGACAGCTAATCAATCTTTTGCGCTATGAAAACCATTCCATTATATCTTATAAGAGCTAGGCACTCTACATTTGTAAGATGCACGTTAGCGATGCTGATAGGCAGTGTAGTTCTTTCTTCGTGCA
>CAYMYI010000001.1:1174-130024 GCA_964394585.1 uncultured Roseobacteraceae bacterium | reverse complement strand
GGGCAATGCCATAGAGTACAGCTTGCAGGGCTTCTTGGGTGGCTCGTAGGCTTTCGTAATGGCGTGCATTGGTTACTACGGTGTTTCCCGTTTTAAAATTGCTGAGGTTTACCATTTCGTAGAGCTTTTCTTTTAGGTTTTCGAGGTCGGTTTTATGCTTAGCAGAAAGTGGTAGAATATCTGTGTAATGGCGCAAAGCAGGGGGTAACTGCCCTTCTAGTAAATCCATTTTATTGGCTACTAATACGTAGGGAATTTGCAGGGCTTGGAGTTTTTCTATTTCGTTAGCAAGCTCCGAAGCCGAAGTTTCGAGTGCATCGAATAAATAAATAATAAGCGAGGCTTGTTTCATTTTTTCGTATGTGCGTTGCACTCCTATATTTTCTACCACATCGGTGGTGTTACGCAGCCCTGCCGTATCGATAAAACGGAAGGTAATTCCGTGTATAATTACCTCATCTTCAATAAAATCGCGTGTAGTGCCGGGGATATCCGAAACAATTGCTTTTTCCTCGTTTAATATTGCATTTAATAGGGTAGATTTTCCTGCATTGGGTTTCCCTGCAATTACGGTTGGTACTCCATTTTTAATGACATTTCCTAGTGCAAACGACTGCAATAGCATTTCAATAATTTTTTTTAATTCTTCTACTAAGGCGGTGAGTTCCTCGCGGTTGGCAAACTCTACATCTTCTTCGCTGAAATCGAGTTCGAGTTCTATCATAGAAGCAAAATGAATGAGCTTTTCGCGCAGGCGTGCAATTTCCTGGGAAAACCCTCCGCGCATTTGGTTCATTGCGGCGCGATGTGCCATTTCCGAGTCGGCAGCAATAAGATCGGCAACAGCTTCGGCTTGGGCAAGATCAAACTTTCCGTTCAAAAATGCCCTGCGGGTAAATTCCCCTGCTTTGGCATAGCGGACGCCATGCTCCAAAAATAAACGGATAATTTGCTGCACTACATACCCCGAACCATGGCAGGAAATTTCCACACTGTTTTCGCCGGTGTACGATTTCGGCGCGCGGAACACAGAAACTAACACTTCGTCTACAATGCGCTCTCCATCGCGGAGGGTACCAAAGTGCAGCGTGTGCCCTGGCTGTTTTTCAAGGTCTTTTCCTCTGAATAGCTGGTTGGTAATGCGGATGGCATCGTTGCCAGAAATGCGCAACACGGCAAGCGCTGCAGTGCCCGGCGGAGTTGCCAAGGCAATGATTGTTTCCTCGTTGGTAGTGGTTGAATTCATGGAACAGGTATGGAAATGAAAGTTTTATAATTACTTGAAAATGTGCCCACAAAGGTAGGGTAAGATTTACAGGATGGAAGGGTTATCCATTTTTTGCTGTGGTTGTTTTTAGCGCATTGCCCTCATTACGCCATTTTAGTCAAAGTTTTCTTTCCGTTTGAGAGGAATTCGGATGGCAGAAAAACGCCAAATCAGTACTAAATCGGCACCATATTCGGCTTCTTCTAAAAAAATAGATAGTTGAAGAAAGGCGCGCGGTGCTTGGTACAGGGGAACGCGTTCGCTTAGGACATTGGCTTCGGGGTTGTAGGTATAATGCCCCCATTGCCCAACTTCTCGGTTTAAAATTACGGTCCATTCCGCCGTATCGGGGATGGTGAACAGGGTGTAGGTACCAGGCAGTAGGGTAGTGCCTAAAACATCGAGTGTGTCGGTGGTAGTGAGCTCGGTGGCGTCGTCGTCGCCGGTGCGCCACAGCCTACGCCAAGGGACTTGCTTGCCAAACACGGGCGTTTCTTCATCGGGGATGGAAGGGCGACCGTAGGTAACCTTTAGGTACAAATCGTCTTTTTTAAACGTTGCCAAACCCACCGGGCTTTTGCGAGGTTTGTGCTCTAACGATTGTGCCATAACATTTAACAATCCACTGAAGGTGAAACAGCCTAAGAACGAAAAAAATAGCCCTATTTTAAACCGTATCTGAATTGAAAACCAACATTTCATAATTGTTGCATTTTAACTAATGAAAGGAATGCCGTAAACTACAAACTACTCCAGACTTTTGTAGTTTTATAAGTATGAAAACCTACTATCAACAATTATTTAGCTACGAAAAATGGGCAAATGCCCAGGTGTTAGCCCATTTGCAATTGCTGGAAAGCCTCCCCCAACGTTGCCACGAGATTTTCTCTCATTTGATTGCCGCACAAGCTATTTGGTATAGTCGCATCACCGATACCGAAGCTGCTCTTTCCGTGTGGGAAACCCTGCCCAAAACGGAATGGGAGGGTCAATTGCAAACACACCAAGCTGAATGGGAAACTTTTTTAGAGGACTGTTCCGATGGCGATTTTCTGCGGGTAGTATCCTATCAAAATTCGCAGGGTGTTTCTTTCCAAAATACACTTGGGGAAATTGTAACGCACCTGTGTATGCATGGAACGTATCATCGAGGGCAACTCAACGTACTGATCAAACCCATCGCCAAGGCGCTGCCTGCTACGGACTTTATTTTTTTCGCTAGAAAACCTGAACAATAAATGAAAACCAAGAAAAAGAAAAGTTTGCGGCGAGAACTGATAGAGTGGGGCGTATTTTTCGGAGTACTCATCTTTCTGTATGCCTCTGGGTTGCATACCACAGTTTTCGGAGGGATTCAGAATTTGTTTTTAAAAACGGGGTTTCTGTCTCCTTCGATGTTAGCTGAAAACGAGCAGCAACCGGCAAGCTATGCGCTCCCCCTCACCGATATGGAAGGTAATGCCGTAGCAATGGAGACTTTGAAAGGGAAAGTGATTTTCTTGAATTTTTGGGCGACTTGGTGCCCGCCTTGCATCGCCGAAATGCCCGAAATTGCTGCCTTACATGCTTCTGTTTCCGAAGCAGATGTCGCATTTGTGATGGTAAGTGTCGATAAAGACGAAGCGAAACTTAAAGCGTTCTTAGCGAAAAAGAAGTATGCCTTTCCGGTGTATCGGCTGTCGGGGCGTATTCCCGAACCATATCAAGCGCAATCGATTCCCACTACGTACGTCATCTCTCCGAAAGGAAAAATTGTAGTAGAAAAGGTAGGTATGGGCAGCTACAATACCGATGGCTTCCGCCGAGTGCTCCAAAAGGCAAAGAGTTATTGACAGTGCTTATTCAGAAAAGGAAAAAATTTATTGTTGGTTTTTTTTCTACAAAGACTTACAAGGTGCCACTTTCCCAGTTCCAGCGATGCACCGCCCGATTCGTTTCGAGTATATTTTAGCGAAGTTCTAACAAGGGTTATTCTGTTTACCTTGTTTTACAACATGCTTATATACTAAGTGTATTCTTGGATTCCACAGTAATTTCTGAACCCTCAGCCAACATCACCGATGCCGGTTTTTGTGTACTTAAAAACCCGAATTGTGGGCCATAGAGCATAGCAAAGTCGACTTCAATCGTGTAATCTACTACGGAATAAGTTTTCCAAAGTGGGTGGGTTACTTCGTATTCGTTGGTTTTGTGAGCGTTTACTTTTGCATACCCCCAATAATGCTCAGTAATAAACTCAGTTTCGCTGCCGGGGGAAATTTCCTGCGCTTCTTCACTGGCAACTATCCGAATTTCGTTCCATTTCCCTCGTTTTTTCCATTGGTAAGCTACTGTTCTGCGGTTGTCTTCGGTGAGCCATGTGTGGCGCATGGGCAGGGTTTCGTAATTTTCGTTGTAAAGCGCGTTGGCAACAAAGGTGATGGCAGGTTTAGGAACAATCTCTTTGATGAAAACTACTCCTCTTTTGCATACGTTATGCTCAAATCGCTTCACATAAAAACGGAGGTTAACTTCTTCAAAATTGACATGAAACGGGATTTTTACTCCCATCACTTGTGTATTTTGAAACATGAACCCCACTAAGCTTACATAACATTTTCCTTCCCAAATATCGAGCTTTGTCCCTGCCGGCACATAAGGTTCCAATAGGTCGGGGGAAAGGGTATAATTGGCAATAGCAAGTTTTCGCCATTCGGCTTTTAGAAAGCTCATGGGCTACTGGGGTTAGAAGTGCATTGCGAACAAATATAAGTGCGTTTTATCTGCTTTCATAAACTTGGTACCGCACCATTGTGGTTTTGCGGTTGGCATCGAGCCGAAATATGCGTTTCCCTTCGTATAAATAAATGCGGATGAGGTTGGCGTGCTGTGCTACTTTGTCGACCAAGCAGCTATTTTGAATGCGGATGTTGTAAGGAGAAGATACTTCGGTATGCAGGTGGGCTTCAATGGAAATAAATTGCTCTCCGGTACGGGCAGAATGCCATTCCATTTCTACAGGTTCATCGTCGAAGTAAAAAGCAAGATGCTCGCCTAAATACGCTTTCAGAGGCATAGAAAGGCTATCGGTGTGCAGAGTGTTGTGCCTATCTTGGAGGACATTCAGCAAATTTCGGCGGTTAAACACGGCTTTTAGATGGAAAGTCCCATCGGGATTTTTCTTTAAATCAAAAATTGCCATGCGCGATTGATCGGTGGCAAAAGGGAGCAAGGTGGTAAACGCAAATAAGAAAGCAGCACTTTGGTTAATCATAGGATTCTTTGGTTAACAGATACGCGATATACTTTGAGTTATGGTTATTGAATGGGCGCATTCGCCTCTTTTGCCATTTCCTTGTACACAATTTTATCCATCAGTCCGGGGAAAAATTTATTCATCCATACGGTGAAAACCCCTAAAGAGGTAAGTACCAAGATTTTTTTTCGTTTTTTGGTGGCGTTGTAAATATGGCGGGCGCATTCCTCGGCACTCATCATTTTGTTTTCGTCGCGAGGCGATTCGCCCTGCGAAGTCCCATCTTTAGTGAGCGAGGCTTTCCGAATGTTAGAAGTGGTGAACCCGGGCGATGCTGTTAAGACGTGCACTCCTTTGGGAATCATCTCGGTGCGCAGTACCTCTAAGAAGCCTTGCAGAGCAAACTTAGAAGCCGAGTAGCCGGTGCGGCCGGGTAAGCCTCGGTAGCCGGCAATCGAGGAAATCCCTACCACCGAACCTTTATGTGCTATGATAGACGGCAGACAGTACTTGGTGGCGTACAACACCCCATAAAAATTGATGTCCATCACTTTTTTTACTACCTCTAAATCGACCTCTTCGAACAGGGCACGCATGGAAATTCCTGCGTTGTTGATCAAGATATCGATTCTGCCAAACTTTGCGAGTACTTCTTCTGCCATGCGTTTGTTGTCTTCTTCCGAGCTTACGTCGGCTTGTACCATCATGGTTTCAATACCTTGTATTTTGAGGTCTTGTGCTACTTCTTGTAAAGGTTCAAGCCTTCTGCCTGTGATTACAATTTTGCTTCCGTGCTTGCCAAACTCTTCGGCAAGTGCTTTCCCAATCCCAGAAGATCCTCCGGTAATGATGACAACTTTATCTTTCATAGGTAATGAGTACTGTTAATTCTTATAAGCGATACAAAGGTAGGAAAGCATCTTTTCTAAACTGATATAAAGATAAATAAAATCCAACAAATTTAAAGGAAAGTTAATAGGCGTCTCGTGTGGTTATGTTGGGGAAATAATTGATAACCCTGTTCTTAGGGCGAACATTTTTAAGATTTATCTAAAAGTATCGGTTATTACTAAAAAAGTCTGTTAGGCTTTCTTACTCGTTAACAAGGAGTTAAATATCAGATAATCCCATCATTTCCCTGTTAATGTATAAACAACTGTTTCAATCAGTCTGTACTAATATTGTAATTAGACTTTACAATTCAACGAAAACACACAGTAATTATGAAATTCTTTACTCGACTTTTTTTTACCTCAATTGCATGTTTTTGGGCTGGTAGTATCTTCGCTCAAGAGGCTATTACGCTGAAGGGGAAGATAGTTTCAGAAAACACAGAAGAACCTATTCCTTATGCTCAGGTAGCTCTTTTAAAACCCGGAGGCGATACGCCTATAGGTGGGGGAACTTCAGATTTTGACGGCAACTTTACCATCAAAGCCCAAAAAGGCACTTACGATATCCTCATTTCATTTGTAGGCTATAAGGAAAAAAAGCTTACGAACGTAGCATTGAATTCTTCTCAGACTTTAGACCCTATTGCTATTGCAGAAGATGTGAAAATGGTAGAAGAGGTAGTGATTGAAGGCGATCAAATCCGCACGCCTGTGCAAACTACTATGGAGGGGCTGGAAATCCGACCCGACCAAACCATTTCTAACGTAGGGGGTACGTTACTCGATATCCTGCGCAATACGCCTTCGGTACGGGTAAACGACGATGGCACGGTTTCTATTCGGGGAAGTAGCAATACCAATATTTTGATTGATGGGCGCAACTCTTCGCTTGCTGCCGATTTGGAACAAATTCCCGCTAGTGCCATTGAAAATATCCAGATTATCAATAACCCGAATGCAAAATATGATGCGCAAGCCGCCGGTGGTGTGCTGAACATCAAGTTGAAAAAGGGTGAAAACAAAGGGAATAATGGTAGCACTGAGGTAACTTACGGTACGCGCGAACGCCTGAATGCTTCAATTCGTGGAGGTCATATGAGCGAAAATTTCCGCATTTCAGGAGGGTACAGTTTCCGCCGCTGGCCCCGCATTGGCGATGGATACTCTCTCCGTGAAACTTACGACGACGACGAGTTCCTCGAGCAGTTTAATAATAGTGCACGCGAAGATATGGAGCATACCTTCAACATAAGTACTTCGGTGTATTTAGGGAAAAATAAATTTACGTACGAAGGGGTATTCAATGTGGAGGATGAAGACGATTACGATACGCGACAAACGCGTGTGAGTCAACTGAGCGATGGGACACTGCTCACTCAGTACATTCGAGAGAATAACCAGATTGAATCGAATTTTACCTACGATAACGCCTTGATTTATGAACGCGAATTTGAGCAAAAAGATAGAGAACTACGCGCTTTGATTAGCAGCTCGGTGCGCAACCAAGAAGAAAGCGAAATTATCAACGTATATAACGGCGCTTTTGAGTTATCCGATTTGGATGGAAATCCTAACAATTTGCAGCGCTCTTTCTCCGACGATGTTCGCAAAACGCATATCATCCAAGTAGATTACGCCCAACCGCTACTAGCCGGTAAGTTAGAGACAGGTTACAAATCGGTACTTCGCAGTTTTGATACCGATTTCCTCTACGAAGTACGCAACGAAGAAACCGGCGTATTTGAAGAGCGAAGCCCAACTAACCGATTCTTATACGAAGATCAGGTGCATGCCGGGTATCTTATCTATAGCCAAAACATGGGAAGGTTAAACTTTGCTGTGGGGGTGAGAGCTGAACAAACGTTTGTAAATACTAAACTCTATAATACCGGGGAATCCAACGAACAGTCATATCTGAACTTCTTCCCTTCGTTCCAGACATCCTATGAAGTGAACGAGGCAAATACATTCAAGTTTACGTACAGCCGCCGGATTGACCGCCCACGTGGCAGGTGGTTAAACCCTTTCCGCGATGTGTCAGACTCGCTCAACGTACGCCAAGGCGACCCCAACTTGCAGCCAGAATACATCAACTCGTTTGAGGTAGGGCATATGTACACTAAAGACCGTTTCACCCTAACTACCAATGCGTTCTACCGCCGAGTGAATGGGCAAGTAGATTGGATTGTACGTGTAGAAGATGGAATTTCGGTACGCGGACCACAAAACTTGAATTCGATGGATACCTATGGTGTAGAACTCATTGGTACATTAACGGTAGCTAAGTGGTGGTCGCTCAATGCGAGCTACTCTTTCTTCCGTATGGATGTAGACGGTACCAACCTCGACGATTCGTTCTCGAACTCCGGTAGCTCGTGGTATGCGAAACTCAACTCAGACTTTAATTTGCCCTGGGGTGGGGGATTGATTTACAATTTACCGGCAATTACACTGCTCCGGAAATTGAAGCGCAAGGGCGAGATTTGGCACGCTACTATGTAGATGTAAGTCTTCAGAAGGCGTTTATGGATAAAAAACTGATGGCGAGCCTATCTTTTCAAGATATTTTCGATACACGGAATTTCCGAGGCGAAAACTTTGGAACCAATTTTAGTCAACGGTTTAAATACAATCGTGAAACGCAAATTGTATTAGCAACACTTCGCTATCGCGTAGGCAAGCTAGAAAATAATGGCGGAAACCGAGAGGGTGGCCGCGGGCGTCGCTAGAAGCTCTGCACCACTCGCTGTAACAGGAAAGCTGTTTTGAAAGGGAAGGAAGCGTTCGAAACGATGCATCCCGACCGGCTCAAAGCAGTTTTTTTGTGTTTAGTTAAAACGGTGAGTACCATTTCCAACCCGCACCCTGTGTGTATTCTAAGGCAGGCAACGGGAATTTCAGGCTACCTGCCAAGAAAAACAGGGTATTCAGAAATTTAGAACGTGTCTTAATTTCATCTAAGAAAATATCGGGGGCGAGGTACACTTGCCATCGGCGCTCAAACGGAGGAATGGGCAAGCCGTCTACGGTTGTGGGGTTTTCGTAGGCGCCTAAAATACCATCGGCACTGTAGCCCACAGCGATGCCTAGCCACTTTGGGAAACGCGTTTGGGGAAGCCATGCCGCAGGGCTAGTTGCTAACCAATATACTTGCCCGTTGTAATCTTTCAACCATCTTTCGGGGGCATTGCTTCCTAAAGCATCGGGCCGATATTGAGGGTAGTTTTCGTGGTTGGCGTAACTCCACCGAAAACGGATGCGCTCCTCGTTCCAGAGCAATTGTTGCCCTGCCCACAGCGAAACCCCGGCGAGGTTTGCTAGTGCATCGCTTGGAGAGGCGCCCCATCCTTCCGAGAAACCATCAAACACTTCGATGGAGGTTAAGGCAAGCCAGGCACTCCCTGCAGCCCACCAGGTAGCCTTTCGTTCGGGCATATCCGCCCAACGAAGCGAAGCGTGTACCGTCCGAGCTACTTGATACGTTGCGTACGCATGCCCCCATTTATCTACCCAATACCAAGCGCCCCCATCATTTAAAAAATGAAAGGAACGCGTAGGCTGATCGGCATACCACATCACTCCAAGGCCAGTCATGCCCACACCATAGAGAGCAGCTCCTCCATAGGCGACCGCTTTAATCCGCTGTTGGGAAGGCTGCACATGTATCGAATCTTGCGCATATGCCAACAGGGTTAATGCTAGAAAAAAAAGAAGGAGGAACGTTTTTTTTAGCTTTTTCATAGTTTTTGCTAGATAAATGTAGCCTTGCTAAAGCTATAGGAAAGATGTTTTTTTTAATGCAAAACTCTTACTAAAAGAGAGGTTTTTGGAACAGAATTCCGTTTTTTTTGGTTTTCTAATTCATTCCTTCTATACTTGTGCATCTAAAAGCGATTTATCGTTTTTAAGGCTCACCAAAACGGGTAATTTTTCCTTCACCCACACTATAATTTCCTTATAAAGTTAAACATGGTTATCCCTAATAACCGCAACGCATCATTATGTACACATTAGAAGAATTGGAGATTCGGTTGCTTTCTGAGTTGAAAGTAATCGCCGACGAGCTTGGATTAAAAAATGTCAGTAAACTTCCTAAGAAACAACTTATTTACAAGATTTTAGATCACCAAGCTGTAATGCCTGAAGAGGCACTTCCAAAATCAAAACAAGAAGCAACGGTTTCTGTAGAAGACCCCTCAAAACCCAAACGTAAAACGCGGGTTAAACGCGAAAATGTAACCGATACACCGCCCGTAGCAGAGGTTGCTGAAACTTCGGACGAACCGCAGCCCTTTGAGCAGCAAGAAGAAAAACCTCGCTTAAAGCGCAAAGAGCCTGATATCACTCCTGCCGAAAGTGTAGAAGCGCAACCTGAAAAAAGTAATAAAAAAATACCGCAAGAGGCGGAGAAAAATCAACCACATAATCGGGCAAACAATAAACCGCGCAAAAACGATAATGCCGGTGGTCATCATCATAAAAAGTATAACCCGATTCGAGAGTTCGACGGCGTTATTGAAAGCGAAGGCGTACTCGAAATTATGCAAGATGGATACGGTTTCTTGCGTTCTTCTGACTATAACTACCTTGCCAGCCCCGATGATATCTACGTATCGCCCTCGCAAATAAAATTGTTTTCGCTACGGACAGGCGATACAGTGAAAGGGCAAATTCGCCCTCCGAAGGAAGGTGAAAAATACTTTGCGCTTTTAAAAGTGAGCAGCATTAACGGTAGAACCGTTGAGGAAATCCGCGACCGTGTGCCTTTTGAGTACCTCACTCCACTGTTCCCCGAAGAACGCCTGAATTTAAGCTCTAAGCCTCACATTCTTTCAACGCGTATACTCGATTTGTTTGCTCCGATAGGAAAAGGACAACGCGGGATGATTGTCGCCCAACCCAAAACAGGTAAAACGGTTCTTTTAAAAGAAATTGCCAACGCAATTGCGAAAAACCATCCGGAGTGCTACCTCATCGTATTACTGATTGACGAACGCCCAGAAGAAGTAACCGATATGGCACGTAGCGTAAACGGAGAGGTGATTTCTTCAACGTTTGATGAACAAGCTGATCACCACGTGAAGGTATCGCAAATTGTGCTTGAGAAAGCAAAACGTTTGGTTGAATGTGGGCACGATGTTGTCATTCTGCTCGATTCAATCACACGCTTTGCACGGGCTTACAATACGGTTGTGCCTTCTTCTGGTAAAATTCTTTCCGGAGGGGTAGATGCCAACGCACTACACAAACCAAAGCGTTTCTTTGGAGCGGCTCGCAATGTGGAAAATGGTGGCTCGCTTACCATTATCGCTACGGCGCTGATTGAAACCGGTTCTAAAATGGACGAAGTGATTTTTGAAGAGTTTAAAGGAACGGGAAATATGGAACTACAGCTAGATCGTAAATTGGCGAATAAGCGTGTATTCCCTGCGATTGACATTCCGGCTTCAGGCACGCGCCGCGAAGACCTCTTGCTCGATAAAGATACGCTACAACGCGTTTGGTTGCTTCGCAAATCGATGGATGATATGAACTCGAACGAGGCTATGGAACACCTTCTAAAAAATATGAAAGGTACTCGAAATAACGAAGAGTTTCTTGTCTCAATGAATGGGTAAAATAAATAATTAATATCATAGAAAAAGGCTGCCAAATGGCAGCCTTTTTTCATGTACTGAACGTTGTAATTCTTGTAATAGAAAATGAAGAAAGCAATTCAAGAGTCGTTCAGGTTCTTTTTGAAAAACGCAACGGTGCGTTTCCAAGCCTTTTCCGCTGCTTTTTCGTTATAGCGAGGCGTAGTATTGTTGTGAAACCCGTGGTTTACTTTTTTATAAAAATGTGCCTTATAGTCCACATTATTTGCTTTTAAGGCTTCTTCATAGGCATCCCATCCCTGATTTACTCGTTCGTCTAACGAGGCATAGTGTAAGAGCAATGGCGCTTTTATTTGTGCGGTTTCCTCAGCAGAGGGTTGCCCTCCATAAAATGGAACGGCAGCAGCCAACGTAGGGATGCGAACTGCCATCATGTTGGAAATCCACCCTCCGAAACAAAAACCTACTACACCTACGCGACCCGAGCACTTTTCGTGCGTTTGCAAATATTCGTAAGCGGCGATAAAGTCTTCGAGCATTTCGTATCGATCGCGCTTGCGTTGCATCGTTCTGCCTTCGTCGTCGTTGCCCGGATACCCACCAAGCGGAGTCAGGGCATCGGGGGCTAAGCTGATAAAACCTTCTAGGGCGGCTCTTCTGCCTACATCTTCGATATATGGATTTAACCCTCGGTTTTCATGCACTACGACCACACCCGGCAATTTTCCTGTTGCGTTTTTTGGGTGCGAAAGCAATCCTTTAATAGTACCGCCTCCTTTTGGCGAGTTGTACTCGATAAAGTTGGACTCGAGGCGGTCATCGTCGGGAGCAATCGTAGCAGTATTTTCGTAGTTAGGGCTGATAAAACTCAGCAACGAGGCTACGGTAATGCCTCCTACGGCATATTTGGAAAGCCGATCTACAAATTGTCGGCGGTCAATTTTATTGTGTACGTAGTAGTCGTACAGGTCGAATACTTCTTGGTCGATGTCTTCTTTACGTAATTCTTTCATAAGGCTCTGTGCTTTTGGTATATTGTAATATATCAAAATCTTCTTCTTTGCCCTGAATATTCCATTGCTTCGCCTTTGCCGAAACCGTAGCTAAACCCGAAGGTGATGAAACGCCCTCTTTGGCGGAAATTATAGGCATAAAATGTGGGTTGATTGGTTTCACTTTCGCGAAAGCGAGAAGCGAAGATGTCGCGTACACTCATGTTAATAACTCCTTTACCATTCATGATTTTTTTGCGAAAGCCAAGGTCGGCAAATAGATTATCTGAAACGATGCTTTGCACGGTTTGAAAACGTGAGCGGTAATGACCGGTTACTTCAAAATCAATTTTAGCGGGAAGTTTGAATTTCGCATTCAGTTTTGTAGACCACTGGTCGGCGTTGAAATCAAACGATGTTCCTTCTAACGAGCCTTCACGTTGGAAATAATTAAAGTTGAAATCGCCATTAAGGGTGAACCAATCGTTAGGGGTATATTTCCCATTTATTTCGATTCCGGTTTCTCGGTTCACGCCAATGTTGATAGGGCGGGTGATGTTCACGTTATTTTCAAGGGTTGAAATCCGCTCTACTACGTCGGTAGTGTACCGATGATACAGCCCAAAGTTGAACGAAAGTTGATCGAGGTCGTAGATAGCGGCTATTTCGTACGAGTCGGTGAACATGGGCTGCAAGTTAGGGTTGCCCGTGCGGACGTTAAAATCGTTGCGAATGTTGAAAAACGGGTTCAAATCCCATAGGCGTGGGCGGAAAATGCGGCGCGAATATCCCCCTTGGATCGAGTAATTATCGGATAATTTGAACGATGTATGCACGCTAGGGAACAGGTTGGTAAAGTTTTGCGAATTGCGCTCGTCGGTAGTGGCAAGTAGCGTTTCCAAATCGGTGTTTTCCACTCGAAGCCCCAACTTAATCCCCCAGCGTTCGCCTTCGTAAGCACCCGTTGCGTATACACCGAGCACATTTTGTTGCCAGTTGAAATCGTTCGTTAAGCTGGCATCTTCAACCCAAACTCCATCTATTAAATTACTTACTGAGAAATCGTTCCCCACATCATTCAGTACGTATTGAAAGCCGGTTTCTAAGGTGATTTTTTCAGAATATGGTTTCGTGTAATCGAGGTTAAACGTGTAACGAGCCTCTTGGAAATCGGTTTCGGTTTGTTGCTGGCTATCACGGTTTTCGCCGCTAATGCTTTGGTTGGTAAACTCCGACGACTGACTTTTCCCAAAGAAATTCCCCAACGCACTAAAAAGTAGTGTATGGTCTTTATGGTCTTTAAAATCGCGTTTGTATTGCAGTTCGTACTGGTATTTCGGGTTTGTTGCCGAAGTTACCTCACTGCGTTGCCACTCTGAGCTAACCGTGCCGTCTGCCTCGATAAACTGGAAATTATTTTGCGAGGGCTGGTCTTCTATCTCGTAGGCAAAGTTACCCGAAAGCGTAATTACATTGCGGTCGTTGATGTAGTAGTCGGTACCAAGCACCACATTATAAAATTGCTCGTTGCGAAATTCCTCGCCTTGCGAAGCCACTGCTGTATTCGTATTTAAATCGCGGTTGATGTTTTCCAAATCGTTGGGGAGTTCGCGGTATCCGACTCCGAATTGGCTGAATAGGTTAAGTTTTTCGGTGCGTTTATTCAAACTAATGCCTACGCTGTGGTTATGCGGAACGCCGGTATTCACCGAAATGGCGCCGTTCATCCCCTTTCGTTCTTCTTTTTTAAGGATGATATTTAAAATCCCTGAAGAGCCCTCCGCCTCGTATTTGGCAGAAGGATTCGTGATTACTTCAATACTTTCAATCATATCGGCGGTGATGGTTCCTAAGGCATTTCCTTGCTCGCTGGCAATTACCGAGGGCTTTCCGTTGATAAGAATCTGCACGCCGGAACTGCCCCGTAAACTGATTTCTCCTTCGATATTTACATTTACAGAAGGAACGTTGTTAAGCACCTCGAGTGCGCTGGCACCGGTAGAACTTAAATCTTTGCCTACATTAAATACGCGCTTATCGAGCTTAAATTCGGTTTGCGATCTTTCGCCTTGAACAACCACTTCGTCGAGGAGTTCGCGGTCTTCAGCCAACGTTACAATACCCAAATTCACTTTTCCATTTTCAATAGAAAAATCTTCTATGTGCTTTTTGGTAAAGCCAATGAAACTGACTTCGATAAAAAACTTTTCAGCGGTAGTTTTTAAGCTGAACGTACCATCGAGGGCGGTAGTCGTCCCCGAGAGTGGCGCTTCTGTGGCAGGGTCGCCCACCATGACCGTAGCAAACTCAATGGGCTGTTTGGTCTGGCTGTCAACCACTTGCCCCGAAATAAGTACCTCTTGTGCTTGAACAACACTACCGATACAGAGGGCACAAAACAACACGAGTACTATTTTAGAAAAGTTCTTTTTCATCTTATTTGGGTTCTAGGGTTATCAACGTTAGCAAAACACAGTGTTGATGAAAAAGTATGCGAATAAAATCGGCAAACAACGTTTTTTTTAGGGCGAACGTCAGCGATTCTGTTTAGGCGCTATGGGGTGTCGTTAAAGGAGTGATTTGTGCCGTTCGCCTGCAAAAACTTTGTAGAGTAAACAGAGAAGTTAGCTTTGGAAGAATGGAGAAGAAATTTACCATACCGGCTGTTTCTCTAAGAGAAATTTTTTTTCAGCTTGTGTTGCACTTGTTAGTGCTTATGTTTTACTCGTTCGATAAGCGTGCGCCCCATTTTGAATTGCATCGGCTCGCCTTTTTTTTAAACTATGCGATAGGTACTTCAATCATCAGCTATGTGCTATTACCCTTTCTGTTTTATCGAAAGCGGTATCTATTGTTTGCTGTGGGGGTAGTCTTAGTAATTTCACTCTTAATTTTAGTAGAAGAATTTGTATTAGAAAAGATTTATTTCCCCGATACCCGCGGCAAATACTTCCCTGGTATTTTCTACTCGCTACTCGATGTACTGCCGGTAATCGCCATCCTCTCAGGGTTTAAATTTGCATGGGATGCCACCGGCAAACAACACGAACTCGACGATTTAAAACTGGCAATTCAAGAAAGTGAACTCAAGTTCTTAAAATCGCAAATAAACCCTCACTTTCTGTTCAATAATTTGAATAATTTATATGCATACGCTGTAGAGAACTCACCGAAAACTCCCACCATTATTTTAGAATTGAGTGCTGTGTTGCGTTATATGTTGTACGAATGTAAAGAACAATATGTGCTGCTTACCAAAGAAGTACAGCAAATGGAAAATTTTACACGCCTCAACCAATTGCAAATCGAAGAGCGGGGTACTGTGCATTACCAAGCGAAAAAGATTAGTGGGGCATTTAAAATTGCGCCTTTGATACTCATCGTGTTTATCGAAAATGCATTCAAACACAGCCAGGAAGGACAATCGGAGGGGATTCTAATCGATATTTGCGTTGAGCTTTCTAACGACGGGCGCCTTGGCTTCTATTGTAAAAATAACTACAATGCAGAGGCAAAAGGGGTGAAAACAGCACAAGGTATCGGGCTTGAGAATGTGCGAAAACGCCTGGAGCTACTGTACCCCAATGCACACACTTTGGAAATTCGCCAATCAGCACAATGGTACGAGGTATATCTTTCTGTACAACTTGACAAAACCTGAGCTATGAATTGCATTATTGTGGAAGACCAACCCCCCGCCCAGCGTTTACTAAAAAAGTATATTGAAGATGTTGACTTTTTGGTACTAAAAGCCACATTTTCCGATGCGATTAAGGCAATGGAATTTTTGAAAACCGAAAAGGTTGACGTGGTTTTTCTCGATATCCACTTACCTAAATTCTCAGGAATCGACTTCTTAAAAACCATTCAGCAGAAACCACATGTAATCCTTACCACTGCCTTCCCCGATTACGCTCTGGAAAGCTACGAGTTCGATGTAGTCGACTACCTCCTCAAACCGTTCTCGTTTCCACGCTTTTTGAAGGCGGTATCGAAGTTGCCCACCCCTAATACCGACTCAACAGAACCTAACGCAGTGCGCCGCCAAGAAATCTTTATTAAATCGGGGTACGAACATGTACGCATTGCAATCGGCGAGATTTTCTACATACAGTCAGATACGGACTATGCCGAAATTCACCTAGCCGATAAGAAATACCTTTCGGGGGAATCGCTCAAACATTGGCTCGGTGTGTTAGCACCCCATCAGTTTGTGCGTGTTCACAAATCGTATATCATCAATACTGCAAAAATTGAAAAGGTGGTAGGCAACCAAATTTACTTGAGTGGAGGGTTTATCATTCCAATCGGCAGGGCATACAAAGAAGCCTTTGCTCATCGCTTCTTGGAGTAGGCGCAAATCCTCTTACTTCTTTTTTGGTACATCTTTTTCTTACACTCTTAAGGAAAAAAATAATAATCCTTATGAGTTACTTAATCTTTCTACGTTTGTTGCCACCAAAAGCCATTGGGTTCATCGCTCTTGGTGGCTTACTGTTGACCAATGCATCGTATGCTAGCGCACAGCACTGGACCGATGCCCACTACTCGCGATATACCTTTCGGACCTTTGTGCAGTATGCGCCGGCTCAGCAAGAAATCGATTTCGAAAGGGTAGACTATCCCTTACTCTGCGCAGCAATTTTCTATGCTACTAATTACTACCGTTACACCCACGGAGTGGGGCGTTTGCGCTATCATCCTGCCTTAAAAGAAGCCGCCTTTCATCATTCGAAAGATATGGCAGAACTCGGCTTTTTTTCGCATTACAGCATTGTGGAAGGGAAAGCACGGTTTACAGACCGTTACCGCTTAGCGAATGTGCCTTACACCGGCGCAGCAGCTGAAAATATTGCTAGTAGCTTTGGATATCGCTTAAAAAGTGGGGCGTCGTATACTGAAATTAACGGGGTGCTTTGCTACGCAGATTCTCGCAAGCCTTTGCGGCGACACAGCTACATCAGTTTTGCAAACGAAGTTTTAAAACAATGGATGAACTCGCCTGGGCACCGGGAGAACATTCTTAACCCTGCTTATCAGTTCTTAGGATGTGGGGCTTACCTCACTGAGAGCGACTTTAGTATTTTCGATACCCCGTTTTATAAGATTAAAAGCACCCAAAACTTTGCAGCAGAAATGCGGAAAGAGTATTGATGTTTTCTGATAGCCTTGTAGCATTTTCTGATAAGTTTATATCCCAAAAAGCCATCGACGTGTATACCGATGGCTTTTCATTTTAAAAAACAAAAAAATTTATACCTCTTGTCCTTTCAGCATTTTGTTCCAGTACAAATACGGCAAGAGGTGTTTTTTTAGCATCCACAAACGCCAGTGTTCTTTCGAACTATCAGCAATGAGCATGCGCTTCAGTTTGGGGTCGGGGGTAAAATTGTTACCATAGTCGAACTCTGCGAGTACCATTTTGCCATAGCCGGTTACTAATGGGCACGAGGAATACCCGTTGTACGATTTTTCCCCCATTTTCTGATAGCGAATGAGGTGCATGAGGTTATCGGCTACAATAGGGACTTGCTTGCGGATTGCAGCCCCTGTTTTCGCAGTAGGAAGGGCAGCTACATCGCCCAAACCAAAAATGTTAGGGTAACGGTTGTGTTGTAGGGTGTGGTGGTCAACATCGAGCCATTTTGCCTCGTTCACTAAATCCGATTCGCGCACAAATTTCGGGGCTACCTGAGGAGGCGCAATGTGGAGCATATCGTACGGAATTTCGATGTGGGTTTCACCAATCATACGTTCTTGCAGCGAGTTATCTTCGTTTACCACACACTGGTTTTCGTTGTTAGCAGCAAAATGGAAATGAATCACCTGTTTTTCAGCATCAATTTTTTCGGGGGCATAAAATGGGCGAAAGTGGATGCCGTATCGGTCGAGGACTTGGTGTAGCGTTTTGGCAATTTCTTTTACCCCGAAGATTACCGAGCCTGGAGTGGCAAAAATTACATTGGTATTGTTACTAATGCCTCGTTTTTTGAAGTTATCTGCGGCAAGATAGGCAATTTTCTGGGGAGCACCCCCGCACTTAATCGGTGTGGTAGGTTGGGTAAATACGGCATTTCCTCCTTTAAAACGCTCGATGACCTCAAAGGTATGGCGTGGGTTGGTATAGTTGCTGCAAACGTTGCCTTTCCCTAGGGCTTCGGGCAAGCCTTCGATCAGTTCTGGAGCCATGACGAGTCCCGGGGCCACCACCAGGTAATCGTAGGTGAGGTTGCCACTTTTTTCAGTTTTGACGGTGTTATTCGGAGCGTCGAACCCGGTGGCGTAATCTTGAATCCAGGTAACACCTTGCGGCATTACGCTTGCCATATCTTTCCGAGTGCTTTCGAAATTGTACGTTCCAGCGCCTACGAGCGTCCATGCGGGTTGGTAGTAGTGGTCGTTAGAAGGCTCTACAATCGCAATATCCAGCTTCGAATCTTTCCGCAGTAAGTTGGCTGCGGTCATAATCCCTGCAGTTCCTCCACCAATAATGAGAATTTGATGATGTGATTTCATTTTCATATCAGATTAAAAAAGTTAAATATGAATATAATTTAATAAATTATTTTATTGAAATCCAATTATTTAGCCTTAAATAGTTTTCACTCCTTCTGTTTTGCTAAGCCTAGCGAAGGTTTATTGGGGGTGAGCACATGGCAACCCTGTTCTTTCTAGTGCTTATGCAGCAATTTTGGTAACAGAATACTAAAAAACCGCCCAAGGCTAGGCTCTGAGTAGAAGAGCGTTGCCAAATTGGAGCGGTTACTTATTCAGAATGGAAAAAGCGAGGTTACTGCCTAGGAATGAGGAGTAGGCTTTCTTGCCGTCCGTTCATATAATGAACGTTTCCGTTGCGGTACACAGCATTTTCTTCGAGCATAATGCGCACTTCCTTGTTATCCCATTCGGGGATGTTGACCCGCGTGTTCAGTTCGATGGCATAACACGTATTATCGTACAGCGGATGTTCGCCCTGAGGGATGCTTACTTGGTTATCCCACAAGCCTACACTCATGCCGGCAGCGTGCCCATGGTAGCCGATAGGGTGCGAATAAATCTGCGGGCGAAGCCCTTCGGCTTTTGCTTGCTCAATGGTTTTAGTCAGAATTTCGTTGCCCGATATCCCCGTTTTGAAATGCCCTGTCATGATATCCTGCAAGCGGTTGCCAGCTTTTAGCCCTTCTACCAAGCCTTTAGGGGCTTCGGTTTCTCCGGGTTTGAGCACGTAGGCGAGTTCTTGCATATCGGTATTGAGCCCTAAATAGGTAATGCCCACATCGCAGTGGATAAGGTCGCCTGGCATAATTACATCTACATCGGGCCGGCGGCTGAACGAACGTTGGTTTTCATCGGATGCCGGATCGGCGCGTTGCACATCTACGGTTGGATGAAACCACGCCACGAGTTTTAACTCGCGGATACGCTCGCGGAACCACCACACTACGTCTTGGGTAGTGGTAACCCCCGGTTGGATTACCTTGGTAGAGAAGGCTTCTTGAATGAGCGTGTGCCCAATTTGACAGATTTGCTCATACACAGCTAACTCACTTTCGGTACGGGTTTCTAACCAGCGGATGGCAAGTTTTCCGTCGGCTGCAAGGCGTTTTTGGTATTTTTCGGGAAGGTATGCCATCATTTCTTCTTGGTCGGTAGCTACCAGCCCATCGGCTAACCCATAAATTTTTGAGCGATTGATGGCGATTTTCTCAGGCTTTCGTTCTTCGATAACCGCCTTTAACACCGACCATTGGTCGGGATTTTCTTCAGGGTTCCAAATGCCTTTAAACACCGTCCCGACACTATAGCGCGCAATGGCAAGCCCTTCTACCGTTCCGTTTTCTTGCTTGTGCATTACTAAAATGGTGCGGCGCCTTGCCGAGAGCCACGTAGCCGGGAGCATGGTTTTCAACACGGGATCTTCGTTGTATTCCCTCGAAATAATCACCCACATATCCACGCCGGTTTCGTCCATTAGTTGGGGGAGCACCGTGGCAAACCGTTCTTCGAGCCAGCGGTTCCGCACTTCGGCACGTTGTTCCATTGAGAGGATGTGGGGCATCTGCCCATAGGCAAACGAGGTGAGTAGTAAACTAAAAAAGAGTAGAGCGATTTTCATGAGAATCAAAGCTTGTGGTTTAACAATGTTTCTCACAAATTACGATACAACTCGTTATTTTCAACATAAACCAGACTTTCAAAAATATGCAACAAGAAAAACACAATGCTGAAAATGCTCCCGAACCCGTCGGGCTGTATCCACATGCTCGCCGCATAGGAAATTTACTGTTTCTTTCCGGGGTCGGCCCTCGGAAAAAAGGAAGCAAGGAGATTCCCGGGGTAACCCTCGACGATGCCGGGAACATCATCGCCTACGATATTGAAGCGCAGTGCCGATCGGTATTTGAAAATGTACGTACTATCTTAGAAAGTTCGGGCAGTTCGTGGATGCAACTCGTAGATGTTACCGTATTTCTTACCAACATGAAAGACGATTTCAAAGCGTATAATGCTGTGTATGCAGAGTATTTTAAAGATAACCAGCCATGCCGCACTACGGTGGAGGTCAATGCTTTACCTACGCCAATTGCCATTGAACTGAAATGCATCGCTGTGGTGAAATAGGTGTGAATCAATTTCAAATAATCTAGTATGAAACTCATCAAAATTGCTGGCGCGGTGCTCAACCAAACGCCGTTAGATTGGGACGGAAACTTCCGCAACATGGTGAATGCCATCGAAGAGGCGAAAGCCAAACAGGTAAGTATTTTGTGTTTGCCCGAGCTGTGCATTACCGGCTACGGCTGCGAAGATGCCTTTTATGCCCCTGGGGTGCACCAAACGGCACTGCAAATGCTTTCCGATTTGCTACCCCATACCAACGGTATGATTGTTTCGGCAGGATTGCCCATTATGTACCAAAACCGCATCTTTAATGCTGCATGCCTGATTGTAGACGGCGCTATCGCTGGCTTTGTTGCCAAACGGTTTTTGGCAGGCAACGGCATCCACTACGAGCCGCGCTGGTTCACGCCTTGGCCTGAAAACGAAATTGTTAAAGTGAATTTTGCCGACCAGCATACCTCGGGGCAAGTGGTATTCGAGGGCGAAATGTTCCCCCTCGGCGATTTGTACTTCAAAGTTGGAGGGGTAAAAATTGGGTTTGAAATCTGTGAAGATGCTTGGGTTGCCAACCGCCCCGGTCGACGTTTGTACGAATACGGTATCGATTTGATTCTCAACCCTTCAGCAAGCCATTTTGCGTTCGACAAGCTCGAAATCCGCAAGCGTTTTGTGCTAGAAGGCTCTCGTTCGTTTGGGTGTGGGTATATCTATGCAAACTTGTTAGGCAACGAAGCCGGCAGGGCTATTTACGACGGAGGCACACTCATTGCCTCTTCGGGGAATTTACTTGCCATTGGGCAGCGACTTTCTTTCCACGACCACTTGCTTACCACCGCCGTGATTGACATTGCCGATGCACGAATGGAACAGGCACAGAGCAGTACGCTTTTTAATGTGCCAAAAATGCGCGAAAACTGCATTGAACTGCCGTTTGACTATCCGAGCATTGAGCCGCAACAGGCAGAACCGCAAGATAAGCCTTGGGAACACAGCGAGTTTTTACAAGAAGAAGAATTTGCACGTGCTTTAGCCTTGGGGCTGTATGACTACATGCGGAAAAGCTATTCGCGGGGGTTTATCGTGTCGCTTTCCGGAGGAGCCGACTCTTCGGCTGTGGCAACTTGTTGCTATTTAATGATTGCCCTCGGTATTGAAAGCATCGGCTTAGAAGCTTTCAAAAAGAAATTGGGCTATTACAACGCCATCCAACCGCTCGATACGGTAGAAGCCATTGCCCACGAGATGATAACCACTGCTTACCAACCCACCGAAAACAGTGGAGAGGTTACCCTGCAAGCTGCCAAAGGATTGGCACAAGCCCTCAACGCAACGTTTTACGAATTCGATGTAAACCCGATTTTTAAGGAGTATCGGCAAATTATTGAAAAGAGCTTAGCGCGCGAACTTACCTGGGAACAAGACGACATCGCCCTACAAAATATACAAGCAAGGGTCCGTGCCCCAAGTGTTTGGATGATGGCGAATATTCGAGGAGCGTTGCTGCTTTCTACTAGCAATCGGTCGGAAGCGGCAGTGGGATATGCCACAATGGATGGAGATACCTCCGGCGGGCTAAGTCCTATTGCGGGGATTGATAAGGCGTTCTTGCGGCAGTGGTTGCGATGGATGGAAACCAAAGGGGTAAGCGGAGAGCTCAAAATTCCGGCGCTACATGCCGTAAATGTACAGCAACCAACCGCCGAACTGCGTCCGCAAGCTTCAAAACAAACTGATGAAGACGACTTAATGCCTTACGATTTGCTCGATTCTATCGAAGAAGCAGCCATTCGCGATAAAAAAATGCCAATAGAGTGCTTTCGTTTGCTGCGCATGCAATATCCTCAGTATACGAGCGAGCAACTTAAAAACTGGACTGCCCGTTTCTTCCGTTTATGGTGCCGCAACCAATGGAAACGCGAACGGTATGCCCCTTCCTTTCATTTAGATGATAAAAACCTCGACCCGAAAACCTGGTGCCGTTTCCCCATCCTCTCAGGAGGATTTACCCGCGAACTCCAAGAATTAGAAGTCTTTGAGGGCTAATTTCCCTCATAGACTTTTTTAAAAAGAATAACAACAACTTTTTAGGCAAACATTGTAAAATGAAAGGTGTACTATGCAGGTGGAATCTCTGAAATCTTGGCAATCGGTAATAGAAAAAATGGCTTGGTTTCTCCTGTTGTTAGGAATCGGCTTCTGGGTTTCGCGTTTTCCTGCGCAACAAATCTGCTTATTGGCAGGAGGCGGTCTGTTGGCAAGTTGGCTCTTGCTACGAGGCATTTTATTCCGTTCTGAAAGTAGAACAAAACAATTCAGTACGCGAGGGGCTTTTTTGGGTAGTGGTTTGCTCGTTGGAGCAGTTGTTTCTAAGTTTTTGTATTGGGAAACCACAGGAGTTTTGTGGTTAGGGGGCAAATTACTTACAAGCATCGCCTTGTTGTTTTACTGGTTAAAGTTTCTACAGTGGCCCCTGCGCGAACGTAGCTATCAGTATGCGATAGTGCTGCTTGTAGTAGCATTGCCTTTGGAGCAGGTAACGCTTAGCCAATTGTTTGCTTTTCAACACCACGATGAGCCTGAGTTAGTACGGCGGTTTGAGCGTATGCAGCAACACCCGAAGAACGAAGCGTATCGTCAATCGTTCGAACGTTACCAAGAGGCACGCAAGCAGCGGAAACGCTTCCTGAATCCTCCTGAATAATTTTTTTGAAATATTTTAATGATGAAAGCTATGGGAAATACAGCGCAAATCTTAGAGTTTCTTTCCAAACTAAAACAGCACAATGAACGAGAATGGATGGAGGAACACCGAAAAGAGTACCATGCAGCACGCGATCTTTTTTTAGAAATGATCGCCGAACAAATTCAGGCGATTGCCCAATGGGAGAAGGGTGTGGCGTCGCTCTCGCCGAAAGACTGCGTGTTTCGCATTAACCGCGATATCCGTTTTAGCAAAGATAAACGCCCTTACAAAGAAAATTTCGGGGCATTTATTGCCAAAGGGGGGAGGCATACACCTTCGGCAGGGTACTACTTACACCTCGAGCCTGGTAATACCTTTGTAGGAGGGGGGATTTATATGCCACCGAACGATTTGCTCAAAAAAATCCGCCAAGAAATTGACTACAATGCAGCGCAATTGCATGCTATTTTGAATGAGCCTATTTTCGTGAAAACTTTTGGCGAAATACAGGGCGAACGCCTTAAAAGCGCTCCGAAGGGCTATCCGAAAGATCATCCTGAAATTCATTTACTGCAACTCAAGAGCTTTGTGGTAACCCAATCGTTTGCAGATGATGTCGTAGCTTCTCCTGAGTTTCAAGCCTCGGTAACACAGGCGTTTAAAGTACTACAGCCTTTCAATGCTTTCTTAGAGATGGCAGTCGCTTCCGACGATTCATTGTGAAAAGCCAAAGCGTTCTGTATTTTGTTGATAATTATTAATAATTCCGTCATCTTGAAAGGTTGTTTCGTACTAGGTACTATCACATGATGCGGAGTGTACTTTTGCTACGCTTGCATAACTGTAAAAGAATGTCTGAAGATAAGGTGTTACATATTCATAGCGCGACTAAGCAAACCATTGAAATTCTAACAAAGGATTCTCGTAAAGTAGTGTGTTTACTTTCCCCTGAATTAAAAATACTCTACGTTTCGGGTAACTTACGCTATGCTTTGGATTTACCCCAAAACACGCCGTTGGATACTACACAGCTACTTACTTGGCTTACCTTCTCTGCCGATATAACGTTGGAAATGGCTTGCCAAACCCTACAGCAGGGCGAAATAGTGGAGTATCCTTTAGAAGGAATACTACAACTTGATGGGAAGCAGGTAGGTTTCCATGCCACATTGCAGACGCCCACTAACCAAGAAGAACTTTGGCTCATACTTCGGTTCACTTCTACACTTTTCGAAGAGTTGCAAATACAGAAAAAACTCATCGAAAACACCTCCGATGTAATCGCCTATTACGATGCCACCGAGCAACCAGTATACATTTCGCCTTCGGCGTTTCAGCTTACTGGCTATACACCACAGGAGCTTATGGGAATGCCTGCATTTGCTTTAGCGCACTCTGAAGATAGAGAGCGTTTACAAGGAGAAATTGCCAAAGATATCGCTCAAAACTCCCCTGAATATCGGTTTAAATACCGTATTCAGCACAAAGCAGGACACTTTCTTTGGGTAGAAGCCGTAAGCCGCCGTAACTATGACGCTGAGGGGAGATTTAAAGAAGCTATCCTGAATTTTCGTTCAATCCAAGAGCAGGTAGAAATTGAAGAGCGCTTAAAAGCAAGCGAAGTCCGCTACAAAGGCATTGTGAACCAAGCCCCTTTTGGTGTTATCATTCACGATTTACACGTGATTTTATTTGTGAACGATGCCGCCGCAAAAATTCTAAAAGCAGAGAATAAAGCGGAGCTGATTGGGAAAAATGTATTCGAGTTTATTCATACGTCATCGCACTCGGTAGTAGAACAGCGGATTGAACGGCTTAAATCGGGCAGTAGTGCACCTCTGTCCGAGCAGATATTGCTGCGTTTAGATGGCGCTGCTTTTGAAGCGGAAATTATGAGTGGTCCGGTAGAGTTTCGGGGTAAAGAATGCCATACAAGCGGTTTTTTGGGATATTTCCCAGCGCAAGCAAGCTGAACGGCTGATGCTAGAGCAGCAGCAAGAACTCGAGAAAATCAATAGCGAGTTAGATAAATTTGTGTACAGCACTGCACACGATTTACGCTCGCCCATAGCCTCGTCTTTAGGGTTACTCAATTTGTGCGAACAAGATACCGAGGGGAAAGCAATTTCGGTCTATCTGCCTTTATTACGGCAGAGTATCGAAAAACTCGATAATTTTATTAACGATATTGGCGACCTTTCTAAGAATGCCCGTGTGGATTTATCTTTTGAGCAGGTAACGCCAAGCGCGTGTGTTAAGCAGGCATTTGAGCTTATCCGAATGTCGGTGCTGGAGAAAAAGCTTATACAAGAAAATGAATGGGAGCTGCAGGCCCCTCTTTACACCGATCGTGAGCGCCTTCAGACTATATTCAATAATTTAATTTCAAATGCCATTCGTTTTAGCAAGTCGTCGAACGATGAAATAGTGGTATCGGTACGAGGTAAGGTAGAAAAAACACTTTGTACGTTTACGGTTGAAGATAATGGGTTAGGCATACCAAGAGAGCATATTGATAAAATTTTTAATATGTTTTATCGTGCGCACGATACTAAAGCAGGTTCAGGTTTGGGGTTATATATTGTAAAAGAAACGGTGGTTAAACTCGGAGGGAATATTAAAGTAGAGTCAGAAACCCGCAACGGTACTAAGTTTACGGTTACAATTCCCAATCAAACGCCCCTTGCATAAATTCCTTACCGGTTACCTTCGGTTTTGCTCATTTCTTTCTGAACTTTGGAATGGTTTAATCTGCGCATAGCAAAATCATTTTACGAACCGTATTGGCATATGGCAACAAATTCTGTTGAAGGTATTTTAAAAAGTTTGCAAGAAGGGCTGTTTTCGCCCCTGTATTTTTTATGTGGAGAAGAACCCTTTTTTATCGATCAGGTAGCAGAGTATATTGAACAACATGCTTTACCCGAACACGAGAAAGGCTTCAATCAAACGATTGTGTATGGCAAAGACGTTTCCATGCATCAGGTGTTAGAAAGTGCGCGCCGTTTCCCCATGATGGCGCAGCGGCAAGTACTGATGGTGAAAGAGGCACAAGATCTTGCCGATTTCCGCAAAAAAGAGGCGCAAGAGCAATTGACAGCTTATGCGAAGAACCCCGTAGAAACTACCGTGCTTGTATTTTGCTACAAGCATAAAAAACCCGATGCACGAACCGAAATGTATAAAGCCTTACAAAAACACGCAGTGGTGCTCGAAGCCAAAAAGCTGTACGATAACCAAATTGCAGGATGGATAGGGCAATATTGCAAATCGTTGGGGCATAATATTACCAATAAGGCGGCATCGTTACTGGCAGAGTACGTAGGCAACAACCTCTCGGGGATTGCCAAGTCAGTGGAAAAAATATTGATTAATTTCCCTAACCAAACGATTGAAATTACCGATGCGATGGTTTCCGACTACGTAGGGATTAGCAAAGAATTCAATGTATTTGAGTTGCAAAATGCGTTGGGGCGTAGAAATGCTCTGAAAACCTACCAAATTTTAGACTATTTTGCTGCTAACCCCAAAAACAACCCCGCTATTGTGGTGGTCGCTTCCTTATTCGGGTATTTCAGCAAGGTGCTGATGGTGCATAGCCAACGAGGCAAAAACGAGCGAGAATTAGCTTCTGTTTTAAAAGTAAACCCATATTTTGTGAAAGAATATGCCGCCGCCGCTAAAAACTATCCACTTTCCAAAACGCTGCAAGTAATCCATTATTTGCAACGGGCCGATGCGCAACTTAAAGGGATAGAAAGTGTAGCATCGGATGCACAAATTTTGAAAGAGCTAGCCTTTAAGGTGCTTCATTAACCAACGCCTCTTGGTACATTGACCAGGCTTCGGGTTTTGCGGCAAAATAGGTTTTAGTTTGCTTCCAGGTTTGTTGAAATAGCTCGGAATTTCGGTAAAGCTCCAGAGCTTTTTCACTCTCCCAATGGCTGTAAGTCATCATAATGTGGGGGTGTTGAGTATCGCGAAGTAGTTCTAAGTGCTGGCAGCCTTCAAATGCTCTGATGCGCTGCTTTACTCCATGAAACATTTCCAGAAAGGCTTCGCAGGCATCTTCGCGAAACGTCATTTTTACAATTCGGATTAACATTGTTTTCGAGTAGTTTATAGAAGAGAAATTCAATAAAAAAACGCTACTTGCCAAGGAGAGTACAAGTAGCGCTTTAGGCAATCGCCAAGGGCAGGTTATATTTTCAATTCTTTTTCTTCGTACTTCGAAGGGCACTTCATTAAAATTTCACTAGCGACAAAGTGTTCGTCGCGCGCTCTGCCAATTACCACTACTTTTTCGGAACGGTGGAAGTCTTGCATGGAAGCAGGCGGATTGTAACACACTACTTTGTGTTCTTTTTTATCGTCGTCTACCAAAATAAAACTAAGGTAATTAGGATCCTTGGAAGGGTTATATTCAATCCCCACCACCTCGTTAGCAGGGCTTTTTTTGAGTTCACCTACTACGTGTACTTTTGCCGTATTGCCACTTTCGGCAAGTTCCATCGCTTCGGTGAAGGTTACGTACTGGCTTGCATCGCCCGCTGTTGAAACGATTACCGCAATGGCCACTGCGACAATAATGAGCCCAAAAAGATGAGAAGTTTTCATAGCAACGTTTGGTTTATTAAAATTCAGAATCGGTTAGCTTTTCAATTTTACGAACTTTTTTTTCTAACAAAATTAAGTACACAAAAAGTCCGGCAACTATCACAGCAATGGTCCCTACTACTACCCATATTTTCCCATCGGAACGCAGTTGGTCTGCCATTTCTATTTTATCGTTGGTGTAATCTTGCTCTGTGATGGGTACTTTATCTTGACTAAATGCTGATAAATGTAGGGATGCCGTAAGAGCTATCGAAACAAGAATATGTTTTAATTTCATGATGTTGCAAAAAAGAAGTTGAAGGTAGGTTAACGGTTTTCGAGTTTGAGTTCGATTTTGCTGAGTCGGATGCGCAGCTGCGTAACCCAAACCCCTAGTAAAATCCAGCCGATAACGGCAGGGTAGAACACCGTGCGAAGTTTGGAGTCGAGGTCGTACGCATTGAAACCGGGGTTGCCGCCATTGCCCGGATGTAGAGAGTCGGTAAGGCGAGGCAAGATGAAAATCAGCGGAATGTACAAAGCATAAGCAAAAATGTTATATACCCCACTGATGCGGCTACGTTGTAGGCGGTCGGTAAAAGCGCCTCGTAATACGAAGTAACCGAAGTAGATCATCAGCGCTACTGCCGAGGCATTTTGTTTGGGGTCGCCACTCCAAAAAGAGCCCCATGTAAACTGCGCCCACAACATGCCTGAAAGCATGCCCAATACGCCAAACAGAACACCGGCTTTGGCAAATTCTTCAGAGCGGATGTCGTCGATAAGTTGTTGGCTTTTCAGATGGCGAATGGCATAAAATGCAGAAGTGCCGGTCATCAACACCATTCCAAACCACATAGGAACATGAAAATATAAATTGCGAATAGTTTCGTTTAAAATGGCTAGACGGGGTACTTCGAGGATCATTCCTGCGATAATGGTGTAAAAGATGAGGAGCACTGTTACAATTTTCCACCAATTTTTCTTTAGCATAACAACTTCTAATTTTCTCTTTTAGAAAACACGCTTTCAACCGAGAAGTTTTCGGCGCTTTTAGCAGCTAAATTTAGCTACGCCAAAGGTACGGAAACAAAATATAAGAAATGGTGAGTACGATGGCGTCGATGGCTAAAATGATGGCAAGTTCGTCGTAACTTACGCTTCGGGCGAGGCCATCGGTAGCATTGCGCGAGACCTTCACCAACATGATGATGATAGGGATGACGACGGGAAACCCCAAAATAGCAGTGAGGGTTGCCGTATTATTGGTTTTTGATGCAATGGCGGCAATCATGGTGAGGCAAGCGGCAAAGCCACTGGCACCCATAATTACAGCAAGCAAGAACAGTAGGGGGTCTTGCACAGGGTTACCTAATACAATACTATACACCAACAGTGCTACCAGAGCAGTAACCATGAGTATAAGGGCGTTGTATACCATCTTTGCAATCACAATAGCTTGGGGGCTTACTAAGCAGTAGTACAGATAAAACTCCTCGCGGCTTTCTCGATCGAAACTCCGCGAAACTGCGCTAATTGCCACAAATAGCTGGATAATCCAAAAGAGCGTATTCCAAGTGATTGGCTGTAAGGCAATGGCTTTTTGGTTGAACGCCAAATAGCAAACGAATACTGTACTGAACACATACAGCAAGATACTATTGAGCATTTGGCGTTGGCGTAGCTCAAGTTGAATTTCTTTGGCTACCAGCCCGGCGATTTCGATTCCAAGTGTTTTCACGGTGTAAAAGTAGGAGGGAAGCGGTAGAAAAGCAGGTTATTGCTAAAAATCAAGGCGATAGCGTTTTTATACCTTCACGCCTACGATGAGCATATCATCGGTTTGGCGCTGCTGTTCCGATTCGGTAATCCATGCTTCCATCACTTCGTTGAGCATGGTTTGTTGGTCTTTCATAGGCTTTTGGTGGATATCTTGCAGTATTTTTCGCAAGCGATGCGCCATGAACTTCTTTTCTTCAGGTCCTCCAAATTGGTCTTGGTATCCATCTGAGAAGATATAGAAAGTAGTTGGGCTAGAAATATCGATACTTTTAGTGTGGAAGACGCGGTCTTTTTCACGTTGCTGCCCTCCAACCGGTTGGCGATCGCCCCGAACACGTTCCATTTTTCCATTCTGGATATATAAAAGATAGTTTTGCGCTCCGGCAAAATGGAGGGTTTTCTGTTGGTGATCGATTACGCACAAGGCTACATCCATACCGTCGCGGTTTTGAGTTTCGTCTTGTTTAAACGAACTGCGGATATTTAAGTGAACATCTTTCAGTATATCGGCAGGGTCGGTAAGTCCTTTGAATTCTACAGCGTTTTTTAGCATAGTGCCCCCGGCAATCGACATAAATGCCCCAGGTACACCATGGCCAGTACAATCGGCAGCCGCTAGAAATGAAAGTTCGCCTTTGCGAGTGAACCAGTAAAAATCGCCACTGACAATATCGCGAGGGCGGTAGAACACAAAAATATCCTTAAATACTTCTTGCATTTCGGCAAGGGTAGGCAACGATGCCAACTGCATCCGCTTAGCGTAATTAATACTAGAGGTAACTTCTTCGTTGGTTTTTTCGATAATCTCTTTTTGCGATACAATTTCCTGCGTACGTTTGGAAATAATGCCTTCGAGTTTTTCTTTTTCGCGAACCAACCGCTGTGTATACCATTTCACGGCTGCCCAAATTAATAAAATCATACCGGCTACATAGCCAACAATTGCCCACCAAGTCTGATACCATGGAGGCGATACTTGCAAACGCATTTTGACGGAGTCGCTCCAAATGTAGTTGCCTTGTTGGCGAGCACGAGCTTCCAGCACGTAGTTGCCTCTCGGAAGTTTAGGGATGAAGTAGGTAGGTTCGCGCGAGGGAAGCGACCACTCTGCATCTGTTCTATCATCGCTGATGAGCCTAAACTGATATTGTAAGTGTTCGGTCGGATATTGAATTACCACTACTTCTTCTTGCAGATATGTGCCGCTGGTTAGCTCAAAACTAAATTGTTTAGTATCGAGGACTTGCCCGTCGTTGCCAAGTGTACGAACTATGGGTATATGGGTAATGTCGTATTGTGTAAGTTCATCGGCAATTACTACTCCCGAAGATGTCCCAATCCATAAGTTATTTTTCCCATCTACTAGCATGGCATTTGTGGTAATATCTTCTGAGATAAGTCCATTTTTATCGTTAAAATGGACGTAATGTTCCCCGGTAAATTTAATGACACCTAAGCCGGTTCCTAGCCATAAATTTCCTGCGCGGTCTACGGTTAACGCTTTGATGTTTTCGTAGCTGAAAGCGCCTAGGTAGACTCGTTTTGTACTGTCTTTTTCGTAGCGGAGCAGGCCTTCGTTAGTTCCTAAGTAAATACCTTGAGGAGTTAGCGCTATATCATTTACCTGGAAGTTTTCCGGCTCTTTCAAAGGAGGCAGTGGACTGCTCAAATTGCGGAATGTATTGGTGGAGGGCTCGTGTAACAACAAATAATGCGAAGGGGATGTACCACCGATATATACTTGGTTTTTTGATGAGACTGCTACTACATTGAATACCTGGTTAGTACCATCTTCTTGTTCGTGGTAGTACCGAATTTCTTGTTGTTCTGATACTTTCAGGATACCTTCAGAATTCGTAGGAACACACCAAAGATTCCCTTGTGCATCTTCTGCCATGGAAAGAATTACTGCTTGTTGTGCTGAAAAATCTAATTGCCCTAGTACCTCCCCTTCGTATGAAAGCCTGAGTAGTTCTTCATTTGCAGTGGCAATCCAAATAGCTTCTTTTTGGGGAATCATTTGTAAAATATTTCCTTCAGTGCTAGAGTACAATAAGCGGAGCGAGTCTGCATGTGCAAAAAAAATGGATTCTCCTTGGGCAATGAATACCGTATCGCCATTGGTGCTGGTGGCTATTGCATTAATGTAAAAAGGAAGTTCCTTTGGTTTAAAATTGCCAAAAAATGCAGGAGGATATAGGAAAATACCTTTATCGGTAGCGCCCCATAAATTGTGGTTTGCATCGGCATATAGTGCATGGTAGATACTAGCATCGGGGGCTATGGTGCGTTCAACCTGGTACTCTTGCTGCTGGCGTTTTATCTTGAAAATACCTTCTCCGAGCGAAGCACCATATAGTAATTGGTCGTTTACTTTGGTGAGCCGTGTAAATCCATCTTCTGTCAGTGGATTACATCGAATTAACTCGCCATTGCGCACTCGTATTTCAAACAATGCTTCTGAAGCTGCCAACAGAAATTGTGTACTGTTTACATGTATAAGCTGATAGGCTACGCCGACTGGTTGTGGCAGCGGAACTTCTTGGAACTCATCGCTAATGGGGTTGTACCATAGTAAAAAGCCGGGGAACGAGCTTACGTATAAATCGCCGCGTTCGCTTTCGGCAAATGTGAATGAGTTGAGGAAATCGTAAGTGCGGTGCTGTTCGTCGAATTCATAGCGTTTAAGGCTGCCGTCGTCTTTAAGTAATACCACTGAGGATCGCTCGGCAATCCAGAGGCGTTGTTGGCTATCTTCGTAGGCATTTTTAGGGAACGATACTGACGTATCGGTAGGATGCAGTGTACCAGCTATAAGTGGGTGTATGTGTACCGTATCGAGCTGGCTCATTACACGAGCTACTCCCATATCGGTAATGGCGATTAAACTGCCGTTTTTTCGCTTTATAAGTGATTTTACGTACTGGTTAGACAGTCCTTTTTGGTAAGGCTCAAACGTAATCCCTTCAAGACGCGCAATACCTGCATCGGTTCCTACCCATATAAATCCGAGGCTATCTTGCACAATTGTTTTCGTAAGATTATTGGGAAGCCCTCTATCTTTTTTGTACTGCAGTTTTGTCCAATGGTTGTATTGTGCCTGCGCTACACTTACTGCAACTACGCAGAAAAAGGTGATAATACATCGGATGATAGATAACATGAGTAGTTTGTACGATTAGTTGAGATAGTTGACAGAATAGGATCTACTAGTAGTGTTCAGTAAGCTTCCAAAAAAAGATAGTGGCTTATTTTGAGAGTTTTACAAACTTAATAGAAATCTCCCTAATAACGAGTAGGTTTAATTACGTACATCTACCTATTTTTTAGGGTTAATTTTTTTCAAAACCATACTGAGAGAGGTAATGGTCAAAGTGCTGTAAAACATTCTGATAGGCAATGTAAGCATCGTAGGGAGTTTCAAAAGGGCTAAAGTATTGATGAACGTCTCCATCGGCGAGGGCTTTGGTTGCCATATAATAAAAATGGTCAGATGTTTGCAATTTGCGCCATACTTCTGTGAGATGGGGCACGCGTTTGTGCATGACTTTGTGCCACTTTTGGTACAACCGCTCAATAGATTCGCGTTGCATCGTATTGCCCAACCATGCTGAAACGTCTCGAGCTTCGTCGGCCCAAGAGGTAGCGCGGGGCACTTCATATACTCTGAGGGGTGCCAAGCGGTTTAGTACGTCAGAAGGGGTACAGAATTGGTACTTCGACGACTGCAGCACTTCTTCTGGCAATTCTTCTAAAAAATTAAAAATACCTGTAGAAGCCGCCTGGTGCTCTCCAAACGTTTCATAGTCCATAAAAAGATTGATGACCTCTGCAGATTCTTGCGCATTCAGTTTTTGGGAAAATGCCTTTGCTGTGAGAGGATATTCGTTCCACGAGGTGTCGGAAAATCGGAAGGCGATATCGTCGGATAGGAGGTAGTTGCGCAATAGCAGCGGGATGCGTGGGGAGCGTTTCGATTGGTAGACAAAATTGGGCGATTTGCCTTGTAGCCACTGATCGGCTCCTTCGCATAAAATTCCTCGGAACCGAAAGGGTGCTAGCGCTTCGGGCAAGTCGTCCCGATAAATCAGCTCAGTATTTCTAAAGATGCACGGTGTTACGTTGAAAAGTTTTTGTGTTTTTTCGCGGTGTAATTGTATCTGCGTAGTAAATTCTTCTGTATTAAAAAGAAAAGATAACGAATGGTGGGAGGTTTCAGCGAGCAATTCCACATTGCCAGTATCTACCAGCTTCTGGAACGATTGTAATACTTCAGGGGCATATTGTTCAAACTGTTCCATTGCCGTGCCCGATATAGAAAAGGCAATTCTGAAGCGCTCTCCGTATTGCTTCACTAGCCGTAGGAGCAGTTGGTTGTTAGGCAAGTAGCATCGTTGCCCAACGCGCCGGACAATGCGTTCGTTGAGCGCTTCGTCGGTATAGTCTTGCGGTAGTGTAGGAGGTTCTAAAAATGAGAAATGACGCAGCCGGTAAGGCTGATGTACTTGGAAATATAGACAGATGGCGGTCATACAGTCGTGTTTTTTTCTTCGGGTTGAACGGTGGTGAGTGCTTGGTAATGCGCCCAAACTGCTGCGGCAGCCTTTTCCCAAGTTGCGTGTTGCACATCGTGTAGAGTTTGCGCCGATAGCTCTTTCTGCAAACCCTCATAGTGCAAAGCTGCGAACAAATAGTTAGCGAACCGTTCGGTTTCCCAGTAGTTTGCACGTAGCGAATGGGGTAACACTTCGGCGGCTCCGGTTTGCTTGGAAAGCACCAGCGGAATGCCAAACTGAGCCGCTTCTAACGCAGCTAAGCCAAACGGGTCTGACACCGATGGCATGAAAAACACGTCGGTTTGTTGTAAAACGTTTTGCACTTCCTTTTGGGAAAGAAACCCCAAAAAACGGATTTTATCGCTAATTCCTTTTTGTTGTGCTAACAGCATAGCCTCCCGAAGTTGGTCGCCAATTCCTGCGATACAAAAGCGAACATCATCTACTTTTTGTAAAAGTAAACTTGCGGTTTCTATCAGTTGCAAAACCCCTTTTTGGGCAGTTACCCTTCCTAAAAACAAGATGTTTTTGGTGTTGCGTACTTGTTTGAGACGAGGAGGCTTCCATGGAGCGATTCCGTTGTGCACTACGTGAATTTTATCTGGGTCAATTCCATACGTATCAATCAGCATACGACGAGTGCGTTTACTAACCGATACAATGCTATCGGCAAACTGAAGCGCTTGCTGCTCAATGGAAAAAATTTCGTTGCGGATGTTGGGATTCGCCGTGCGATCGGTTTCTAGCGAGTGCACATGCAACACAAGGGGTTTCCCGGTTGCTTTCTTTAGCGCCGCCGCTGCCGGAAATGTGAGCCAATCGTGCGCATGGATGAGATCAAATTTCTGTTGCCCTCCGTATTGCGTTACAATTTCCGTGTAAGCAGCTACTTTATCCATTAAGCGGGGGCCATACACTTGCTTTTCGTAGAAAAGTGCTTGGTGGTGTGACCACTCCTGGGCAACTTGCGAAGCCATCTCTTCGTGTAGTGCGTCCTTCAATTCTTGCAGAACCGTGTCTTGTGTGGGGGGCTGCTCCTCTTCTGGAAATTGGGCTAACAATGCCGCTTTTGCTTTCGCAAATTCCTGAGCGAACCTTTCCGTTTCTTCTTCTGAAGAAGAAAGGGTGGCTTTCATTCGTTCTTTTTTAGTAGGTAAATGGAACGGTGGCGGCGATGCTTTGCCATCTTCGGTAGCGATATCGGCAGGTTCAGCTTTTTGTTGTAGCGGTATCGGCTGCGTTACACGTTCGATACGAGTGGTGAGGGTGGGGACTTCCACGGTTTCGTAAGGGTTAACCTGCACGTTTACATAGGCTACCGAAGAAAACGCTTCGTATGCATACGTTTGTTGTTGTTCTTCGATTACCTCTCTGATGGCTTGTTGCACGGTAGCTTGTAAGGTAGGTTGAGGTGGTACAGTTTCCATCAACGCTTTTTGTTCGGCTTCTAAGGTTTGTTTCTTTTTAAATGATGCCGCGTTTTTGCGATGGTGCAAGTTTTTTTCGAGCCTCTCCAATGCTTGACTGATAGAAGCCAATTTTTTTTCGTGTAACTGCTGTTTCCTTTCCTCTTCTTTCCGAAGTTCTAAAGTGCGCTCAGCGATTTTATCTTCTAATTGGCGGATACGCACTATTTTTTCTTGGTAAAGCCCTTGCAAATCGAGCTGATTTACCCCCACGACATTGGCAGTTGTTAGGGGCGATTTTTCTGCGGCATGGGGCAACACTAACTGCAGCTCTACAAACTCGCTCAGTGCTTTCGATAGGCCATAACAAGCAGGACCCAATCCCCCGGTGAGTAGGGGAGGGAATTCCCAGCCTAACATGAGTACCTTCAGTTTTTTTGCGTTGGGTTCACGCATAGAGTGCAGTGCTTATGGGTTTATAGTTATATAGAATCTCATTCTTTTGTGAAAATATTCGTAAACCCAACGGATTGCAAACCTTTTGCCCGATTGTGAGGCACTCATTCAAAAAACTTTTACTGAATGGTATTTGAGTTTGCCACGTACAATCTCATTTTTCATTATTTTGTAACTTCAGCTACGGTTTGGGGGGCGTCGTTGTAGTGCCATTTATTCTTCACAACGCCATCTTCTAAGTAAAGAAAACCGGGGTTTGAGCGTATCATCGTTTTCAATACGGTGGCATCGGCAAAGAAATAAGGGGCGGCAAGTTGTACCTCGTGGCGCAGGTCATCAATCGTAGCGTCCGACGACAAAATCATCGGTTGTATGCCTGCTTTTTCCAATGCATCTACTAGGGGAACAATCGTTTCAAAACTTTCGCGGTTTGCCTTTTCTGCTTTGTGCACTACAACCAACAGACGCTTTCCTTGCAACGATGCCTCGGTTTGGTTATTTCCTTCGGCATCGGTAAGGGCGTAATCGGTAATTTTAGGGGTACACTCGGCTTGGTTGGCAATTTTCATGTCTTTGTACGTATAGGCAGGGTCTGAGGGATACTCAGTAAACTTTTCAATCTTTCCATCTTTTTCTAAAAAATAGATGTACTGGCAGGGCACTTGAGCTTCCATAAGCTGAGGGATGTTTGCCCCCACTTTATACACACGGAAATCTTTAAATGGCAGGTGTTCAATCGCCCAAAATGCTACTACCAGCGAAAGGATTGCACTGGCTCCCGTAACTCCACCCGAAAAAGATGATATGGTATTTTTATAGGTGCGCATGCGGAATACGAGCACGAGAATGAGTACGAGAAGTACCACATCTTTCGTGAACGATTGCCACGGAGTAAGCGGGATGGCATCGCCAAAGCATCCGCAGTCGGTTACTTTATTAAAGTAAGCGGAGTAGAAGGTAAGGAACGTGAAAAATACGATGAGTGCTAACAGCGCTTTAATGGTATCTTTCTTTCGGAAGTTTACCAATAGTGCCACGCCTAATACAATTTCGAGCGTTACCAAAAATACAGCTAGCGGAAGCGAAAAAGGGACTAACACTTGAAAGACCTCGGCAATATCTTCAGAAAATACAGCAAAATATTCTTCTAATTTGATGGCAGTCCCTACGGGGTCGTTCACTTTTACAGCCCCTGAGAAAATAAATAAGCCGCCAATGAAATACTGAATCAATCGTTCGATAAACTGCATAATCGTAAGGGTTTAGATAGTTGAAAGATGGCTTATTGGGTTACAAAACCTAGCAAAATAAGGGCAAAAACAGCATAGTTGAGTATATCTTGGTAGTTTGCATCAACACCTTCCGAAATGAGTGTTTGCCCGGCATGGTCTTCAATTTGTTTTACCCGTAGTAGTTTCATTAAAATGATATCGGTAATGCTGCTCACACGCATTTCGCGCCATGCCTCTCCGTAATCGTGATTTTTGCCTAGCATCAGTTCGGTGGCATTGTGGACGGCCGCATCGTAAAGGGCAAGCGTTTCTTCTGGCGCAAGTTCCAGCCGCTCATCGCTCTGTAACTCTAACTGAATAAGCGCCATAGCGCAATAATTGATGATACCTACAAACTCGTTGGAAATATCTTCAGCGATTTTCTGTGCACCTTTTTCTTGGATAGAACGGATGCGCTTCGCTTTGATGAAAATTTGATCGGTAATCGATGGAGGACGCAAAATCCGCCAAGCCGTACCGTAGTCGTGTGTTTTTTTGAGGAAAACGTCGCGACATTTTCCAATCACAAAAGAGAATTGTTGTTTGGTGGTTGCCAAAGTTGCAAGGTTTTTTTTGAGTGAAAGCCTGCCAAAAATATTACTTTGCACGCCAAGAACCGAACTGAATTTTTGAAAACCTATGACGAATCTGCCGTTTCAGCCATTGAGTTTTAACCTAGCCGGTACACTTTGGGAAATTGAACGCCCTCAAGTGATGGGGATTTTGAATGTAACCCCCGATTCTTTCTACGACGGAGGGCGCTACGAATCGGAAACGGCATTGCTTCGCCAATGCGAAACGATGGTTACCGAAGGCGCAGATTTGGTAGATATCGGTGGTTATTCCTCGCGCCCTGGAGCTGCCGATGTGCCCCTCGCCGAAGAAAAAGAACGCGTTCGAAAAGCCATTCAGGCAGTACGCCAGCAATTTCCGCAGCTCATCATTTCGGTAGATACCTTCCGCGCCGAAGTAGCACGTCTTGCCGTAGGAGAAGGTGCTAACCTAGTGAACGATATTTCGGCGGGGCATCTCGATGCAGCTATGTTGCCCACAGTCGCCGAGTTGAAGATCCCCTACATTGCCATGCACATGCGGGGAACTCCCCAAACCATGAAGCAACTCACAAAATACGATCAACTCTTACACGAAATATTAGATTATTTTGCCGAGCGCCTTGAACGCTGCAAAACGCTTGGTATTCACGATGTAGCCATCGACCCTGGTTTCGGTTTTGCTAAAACGGTAGAGCAGAACTACGAACTATTTTCTCAGTTAGAAGTATTGCACCATTTACAACGCCCTTTACTCGTGGGGGTTTCCCGAAAATCGATGATTTGGCGTGTACTCAACAGTACCGCCGAAGATGCCTTGCATGGTACTACCGCTTTGCATATGCTTGCCCTACAGAAAGGAGCACATTTCTTGCGTGTGCACGACGTAAAACCGGCAAAAGATGTAATAGCAATTTGGGAGAAATTAAATCACGTATCCTTTTGAACATGCATACGGAATCATCTGAAAATTATATTGGTAACGAGCTTGAACTCTTCGAGAAAGCTACCCATTGGAAAAAATATTGGTCGTCTCAGCTTAAACCCTTCATACAAGGCAATGTGCTTGAGGTAGGTGCAGGTTTAGGCGGAAGTACCACCGTACTTACTCAAGTCAGTGAGTTTGATTCTTGGACTTGCTTAGAACCCGATATGAGTTTGCTCGTTCAAATCGAAAAAAAAATAGACCAAAAGCAACTTTCTTCTTCTGTAACCTGCTTGCTTGGAACATTAGATGCTGTGCCCTCTTCCCAACGGTTTGATACTATTCTATATATTGATGTTTTAGAGCACATCGAAAAAGATCTAGAAGAGTTACAAAAAGCCGCTGCCTACTTAACTGAAAACGGTAGAGTTATCGTGTTAGCACCTGCGCATAACATCTTTTTTAGCCCGTTTGATAAAGCCATTGGGCACTACAGAAGGTATAACAAAACCTTAATGCAGCAATGTACTCCCGCTAATTTGCAGTTTGAACAGGTAAAGTATCTGGACAGCCTCGGAATGTTACTTTCGTTTGCTAACAAGCTATTCCTCAGACAAAAAATGCCCACCGTGCAACAAATTGCGTTTTGGGATGGAACCATTGTCCCAATTTCACGCACTTTAGACCCCTTATTGGGTTTCCATTGGGGGAAAACCATTATAGGCATTTGGCGAAAACCTTCAGAAAAGTATGTCGCTTTGTAAGTACTTTTAAAAGATGCCTGCTAAATTCTTACATGTGCTTATTCAAGGCAGTATTTTTGCTTTGAGTAGATGGATGGTTTTTTTCAGGGAAAAGCCTTAATTTGTAAGTATTACATGAGTTCCTTTACCCCCTGGTGAAGTAGCTCGGGTTTCCAAACGCATTTAACCACTTTCAAAGCAAATTGCCGAAGCTATTTTCTCATCATAAAACGCAATGCACATGAAACAAAGATTACTCTATATTCTTACCCTTTCGTTAGGGCTTTTATTTGCAGGGGCACTAACTTCGAGTTGTACACCGCAGTACGGGCGTACAAAGAAACTTTTCCGTTCGCTCGATCGCCATGCCGATTGCCCTAACTTCAAAAAGCGCAAGCCTCCTAAACACAAACCCATGAAAGGTGGTAAGAAACGAGGCGGCAAAAAAAGAAAATAATCTATAAAGTTGTATAAAACCTTACACGTTAAGTCCCGATGAATTCTACTCGTCGGGATTTTTTTTAGGGTAAAGATTTAGTAAAGTTGCTCAACATACAGCCATGTTTTTGTAAGTAGTTATGAATGAATCGGTTATTGTTGTAGGGGCAGGCATTGCCGGATTGTATGCCGCCGTTATGTTGAAGGAAGAAGGGTATAAAGTAACCTTGCTTGAAGCCTCAGAACGCATAGGAGGGCGTATTTCTTCTAATACTTCTTTTGCGAAAACCCCGATTGAACTTGGTGCGGAGTATATCCATGGGAAGCGTTCGTTGCTTTACGAATACATGGCACATATTAATCAGCCGGTATATAAATTTCAAGAAAAGCTGCGCTACTACACCGAAGGGCAAATCATCTCGAGGAAGAAAGCTAAGGAAATCCCTGCCCTTCGCGAGGCAATCGATTTTTTCTACTACCAATGGCATTACGAAGGCGAGGAAATGACCGTACAAGAGTATTTGCATCAACATCCTAACTTGCGAAATTACAAAGCAATCATCGAGGGGTTTGCTGCCGAATATGGTACTACTACGAATCGGCTAGGTATGCGGAGCCTTGCGATGGAAGAACGCAAATGGGACTCAGGAAGCAAGAACTATAGGGTGGCTGGTACGTTAGAACACTGTTTACAACCTATGGTCGATGAGCTGGAAAACGAGCTTAAACTCAGCCATGCGGTCGATTACATTGCCTACGGCAGCAAAGAGGTAGTCGTTACCACTACACAAGGGAAAAAATTCAAAGCGGATTGCTTGATTTTGACCGTGCCTCTCTCCATCTTGAAAGAGAACACTATTTTGTTTGACCCTCCGCTCCCGGCTGATAAACTTGCAGCAATCCATCAGTTGGGCATCGACGATGGCATGAAAATCTTCCTTCGGTTTAAAAAAATATTTTGGCAAAAGAAGATGACCGACCTTTACGGGGCGAGCCGAGTGCCAGTGTACCTATCGGGTGGTGAAAACGAAGCCGTAGCAGGCCCGGTGCTCACAGCCTATGTAATGGGGGAAAAAGCTACTCATTTGAAAGCACAGAAAACACCCATCCGTGATTTAATCCTTGAAGAACTCGACGAAATCTACGAAGGAAAGGCGAGTAAGCATTTTGAAGATATTCTAATTGCCGATTGGGGCGAAATGCCCTATATCAGAGGGTGCTACTCCTTTGCTACGCCCAATTCCATTGGTAAGCGGGCAGCTTTAGCCAAACCAGTGCACGACAAACTGTTTTTTGCCGGCGAAGCTACCAACACGTGGGGGCATGCTTCTACCATGCATGGCGCTATGGAAACGGCGTACCGTGCGGTAGAAGATCTCATCTATTTACACACAAAAACGGTTTAATGCCCTGAACTACTACGCCTGCCTTCTCGATTATGCCGCAGTAATTGTAAAGGGCTTTGGTCGGTCATTGTAACTACAAAAGCTCCCTCAAATCCCATTTTTTCCACTTTTTGTGCTAGTTTATTGGCTAGGCGGCGTTCGTACTCTCTGCCAACCAGATAGCGGTATGGGTAGGCACTGTTGTTAGGGTCGCGGTATTCTTCCACACGCATATCGAGTACGTCGTAGCGGGGTAAATGGATGTTTTCCGATTTGCTCGACGACATAATCTGAATTTTATAAAACGTAGAGCGATCTTCTTTTTTAGGGTTAGTGGCAACAAAATCGCGGAAGGCACGGTAAATCGCCGATGCAATGATGCTTTGCCCATAGTCAGAATTCAAAAACTTTTCTTCTTGCGGGTGCGAAAGAAAACCCATTTCGATGAGCACCCCGGGCATCTGAGTGTATTGTAGTACCTGAAAGTTAGTCCCTCGGTCTTCGGCAGCCATAATTCCTTTACTGTACCGTTTAGCACGTGTGGCAAACTCTTTTTCTATCTGTAATGCCAATGCTTTGCTGCTAGTAAAAGAGTGGTTTTGAATGTGTGTCCGTGTACCTTGCACAGTTTTATTATCGTTGGCGTTGCAGTGCAGACTAATAAAAAAATCGGCTTGGGCGTTGTTTGCCTTTTCGACAATCTCGTCGAGCGATAAAAACACATCGGTTTTACGCGTATACAGTACTTCTACGTTCGGTACGTTTGCCGTTAGGTATTCTCCTAATTTTAGCGCAATTTTTAAATTGATGTCTTTCTCGTTGAGCATGCCTTTTGAACCGAGCCGACCGGGATCTTTCCCACCATGTCCTGGGTCAATCATCAAGCGAAACGTAGGTTGTGCAAATAGCACTGTTTGACATAACACAAAAAAGAAAAACAGGAAAGAACGACGTAGTGAAGTATAGTGCATTGTGTAAGGCATTTTAGCTCGTATACATCAGTAACGAAAGGAATGCGTGAATACATTGCCCTTTTCAGAAAACTCTTTTGAAGTTACAAAGGATTTGCTGAAGAGAACCAAACAATGCCCATATTCCATAAAAAGAGTCAGGTTATGTATATTTCATCAAAAGAATAATACAGCTTATGAAATTGTTTGCACGACGTAAATTCCTGAAGCGCAGTACCCTTGCAGCGGGTGCGATAGGAAGTGGAGTATTGGCAAGCGCTTGCAATACAGAAACTCCCCAGAAAACCCTTCATACTCCTGCTATTACAAGTACCCGAACGTATGAATGGCGCATCGTTACGACATGGCCGCCTAACTTTCCGGTTTTGGGAGAGGCCGTGGTGAAAATCGCCAAAGATTTGGAGGTGATGTCGGCGGGGCGTTTGAAACTCAAAGTGTATGGAGCCGGCGAACTCGTTCCGGCGCTCGAGGTATTTGATGCGGTTACCCAAGGTGCCGTACAGATGGCGCATGGTGTAGCGTATTATTGGGCAGGGAAAATTCCGGCAGCTATGTTTTTTGGAGCGGTGCCGTTTGGTTTTAATGCTCAGCAAATGAATGCCTGGTTATATTACGGCGGGGGGCTATCTCTTTGGGAAGAACTCTACGGTAAGTTTGGCTTACTGCCTTTGCCTTGTGGCAATACCGGCGTGCAAATGGGCGGATGGTTCAATCGAGAAATCAATCAAATTGAAGATTTTAAAGGGATTAAAATGCGTATTCCCGGGCTAGGAGGGAAGGTGCTTTCCAAAGCCGGTGGGGCAGCAGTAACCGTAGCCGGCGGAGAGATTTACACTAACTTGGAACGCGGGGTGATAGATGCCACGGAATGGATAGGTCCCTACCACGATTACACTATGGGCTTTCACAAAGTAGCGAAGTATTACTACTATCCCGGTTGGCACGAGCCTGGCCCCACGCTCGAAATGTTCGCCAATAAAAAAGCGTTTGAAGAACTCCCCGCCGATTTGCAAGAAATGGTGCGAACTGTTTCGGCTAAGTACAACATGTTAGTGCTATCAGAGTTTGAAGCTAAAAATAATTTCTATCTACAAAAAATCTTGCAAGAGAGCGATGTACAACTCAAAAAATTCCCCGAACCGGTTCTCAACGCCTTGAAGCAATACGCCCACGAAGTGTTGGAAGAAATTACGGAAACCGACCCCTTCAGCAAAAAAGTATACGATAATCTTCGGCAGTTCAAAAAACAAATAAGCAGTTGGAATGCCACTTCAGAGCGAGCCATGGCACCGCACTTATAAAATAACTTCAGCATTTTTTGTGGAATTTTTCTTGCCGTGGCATCTCTACCACAAAGTGCAAAGGTTTTTTATTATCAATGTGTACTCAACTACTGTAATGTTGTACCAATTAAAACTGAATTCTATGAAAAAGATGCATGTTTGGCTCATCGGCATTTTGCTAGGGAGCGTTTTGATAAGCTGCGGACGGGGCGAATACTCAGAGGGGTTTGCCTATGAGGAAGGCACGGCAGCCGCGCCTACGTTGGCAAAAGTTGCAGAACGGCGAAGCGAAGATGCCGAAGTAGTAGAGGTGGCAGAACCCATAGAACGCAAGCTCATTAAACAGGGGAGCATCGCGTTTGAGGTAGAAAACTTAGAACAGACTCACCAGCGTGTTACCGCAGCACTAGCAAACTTTGGGGGGTATCTTGCCTCGGACGAAACCTCCAAGTCGGTAGGGCGTAAAACCACCACATTAGTAGTGCGCATACCAGCTGAAAACTTTGATGCTTTTTTAGCAGCCGCTACCGAAGGAGTTACGCAGTTCGATCATAAGCAAATTGGCGTTCGCGATGTAACCGAAGAGTTCCTCGATGTGGAAGCACGCCTCAAAACCAAGAAAGAACTCGAAACGCGGTATTTACAACTACTCGAAAAAGCTAAAAACGTAAACGAGATTCTTAACATTGAGCGGGAGTTAGGAAATATCCGTTCAGAGATTGAGTCGGCAGAAGGGCGCCTCAAATACCTGAGCAACCAGGTGGCTTTTTCTACACTCAATATTCGTTTTTATGTGAGCATCCCTGAGGAAACCAATTTTGGGGGAAAGTTCGCCGTAGGGTTCCGTAATGGCTGGAATAACCTCGTATGGTCCCTTGTGTTTTTAGTGAATGTATGGCCATTTGTAGTGCTAACCATTGCTTTAATTTTACTAATTCGGTTCTGGCGTAAAAAGAAGCGGCAGGTTCGTAAGTAAGAACGGGCGCACTTAATTGCCTTTAGCGTGCAATAACTATAAGATTTTTACTAAAAACATACCACACCTTATTCCATCTTTTTTTCTAGTTTTTCAAGGGAAACCCCTTTGGTTTCAGGCATAAGCAGCCATACAAAGAGTAGTTGCAATACCATAAAAAAGGCAAAAAAAGCAAAAACTGGGTAAGGATTCTCGGCAAAAATTCCTCCTTCGCTATCGATAAAAATAGGTGTAAGCATGGTGATAAGGGCAGCAAAAACCCAATGGGTGCCCGTCCCGAATGATTGCCCCATCGCTCGAACTTGGTTGGGAAATATTTCTGAAATAAATACCCAAATTACAGCGCCTTGCCCTATGGCATGAGCAGCGATGAACATCAAAATAAACGTAAGCAAAAACGCTGAGCCGGTACTGCTAAAATATCCGTAGGAAACCATGGAAAGGCTTACAATATACCCTACCGAACCTAGGTACATGAGCTGCTTTCTGCCAGCTTTATCGATTAAATACATACCTAGTAATGTAAATATTAAATTAACTCCTCCGATAGCAATGGAATTAAAGAGGGATTCTTTTGCCGCTAACCCTGCTTTTTCGAGTAATTCCGGAGCATAGTATAAAATAAAATTAATACCGGATAACTGATTGAAAAACGCAATTAAAAAGGCTAATAACAGGGGCTTCCGATAGTGCTTTGAAAATAAAGGAGTTGGTTTTTGTGCATCGCTGAGCCGGTCAGCTTCAATTTCAGTTAGAGTATTCTGGGCATCTTCTTTGGGCATAATACGCTCTAATATTTGCAATGCTTTTTGGCTTTGGTTACGTCGCAATACAAGCCAACGTGGGCTGTTGGGAACTTGAAGTACCATCAGCATATAGACGAAGGCGGGGATGCCTTCTACCCCAAGCATGAACCGCCAATCGTTTGCGCCTCCAACACCTTTAAGCAAGTAGTTAGAAATGAAGGCGATTAAGATGCCGAATACAATATTAAACTGATAAAGGGCAACGAGTTTTCCCCGATTTTTGGCATTTACAATTTCTGAAATATACGTTGGAGAGGCGACTGAAGAAGCCCCAACGCCTACCCCCCCCTATAAACCGAAAGAATGAGAACGTGTAAGGGTCGGGGGCTAGGGCAGAGCCTATGGCAGAAACAAAATACAAGACGCCAATCCAGAAAAGAGTCTTTTTTCTGCCGCACACTTCGCAAGGGATACCGCCTAATAACGCCCCTATGACCGTACCCCATAGCGCCATCGACATGATAAAGGTTCCATGAAACCAAGGGGAAGTATTCCAAAGTGCTTTAATCGGTTGGTTGGCACCGGAAATCACAACGGTATCAAACCCAAATAGAAACCCTGCAAGAGCAACGGTTACCGACCATCCTATTACATTTTGTGGCTGTTTCATGGTATATCTTTTTTAAAAATATGTTTTCGAATCTATGAAATTTTACATCGTGTGCAGAGGTACTTGTAAAGGAAAGTTTTGTAGAAGGCTCGTGGCATTCGCTTGCTGAGATAAGGACGTATCCACTTTTTTTTCTAATTTATGACAGAATTTCCCACGCGCCGTATGCTGGAAGTCCTCTCATAGTAACCAAGTACTGAACTTAACTTCAAAAAAATCATATGACACACACCGTTCAACGAGGAGAAACCCTGTTTAGAATTGCTCGACAATACAACTTAACGGTAGGAGAGTTGCGAACCCTTAACGATTTGACAAGTAACGACTCCCTGAAAGTAGGACAAGTGCTTACGGTACGCAAAGAACCAGAGGTGATGGAAGAATTGCAGCACGAAGTGTACACCGTTACACGAGGCGATTCACTTTTTACTATTGCTAATCGGTTTTTAGTATCGGTGGAAAAACTGCGCAAGCTTAACAACCTTGAAGCAGATACGGCGATTTTCCCTGGTCAGCAACTCATTGTGCGTAGTAAGCCTGCCCCGGCAGGAGAGGCAGCAGTACGGCGTTCTTCTCAAGAAGAATACGTGGTACAACGCGGCGACTCCTTACTGCGGATTGCCAACCAATTTGGAATTAGACTCAACGAGCTACTCGAAATGAACGGCTTAGGTATGGAGGCATCTATTTATCCCGGTCAAACTTTGCGTGTGAAACCTTTGCCTGCCCCTGAAGCGGTGCAAAATGCTGCGAAAACCTATATCGTGAAACCAGGAGATTCGTTGTACGGCATTGCTGTGAAGCACGGCGTAACGGCAAAGCAACTAATGGAGTGGAACACACTAGCGCAGGGCAGTTACCTAACACCTGGGCAAACCTTAGCAGTGGCAGATCCCGCCGATGTTCGAGCTCCCGAAGATATGCCAACAGAAAAACACGAACCTGAAACGCCTGAATATTACGTGGTGCAACGAGGCGACTCGTTATTTGGCATTGCTCAGAAACATGGACTTTCCATTCAGCAATTGCGCGAACTGAACCAACTCGCTCCGCAGGCTACGATATTTCCCGGGCAGCGTTTGTTGATTCGAGAGGGGGCTGCGCCTTCTCCCGCCTCGGAATCTGAAGCACCAACATTTTATACTGTACAGCGTGGCGATTCTTTGTTTGCGATTTCGAACAAGTTCAGCATCAGCCGGCAAGAACTGCTTACTTTGAATGGGCTTTCGGCACAAGCCACCATTTACCCTGGGCAGAAATTACGCATTCGCCCTGAAGGTGCCTCCACTCCTGAAACGGAGCCGGAAGCTCCTGAAAACAACCAAAAACGGAAAACCAAGCGATACATTGTGAAAAAAGGCGATTGGCTGTCGAAAATTGCTCGGATGCACAACGTATCGGTCGAAGAAATCATGGAGTATAACGATTTGGAGAATACGCGCATCAACGTAGGCGATCGGCTTGATATCCCCAAACCTAACCAAATCCCTATTCCTAAACACCTCAAAAAAACAGCGCGAAAAATCCGCAAGGCGCGTCGCGATTTCGATTTGAGTTATGTAAACGGCGAAGAAGTATTCGAGTACGGATTGAAAGGTGCTGTAGGCAATGTAGAACGGATGTACCCCGCCGATGTTGACAACGTTCAAAATCGGTTGATGCAACTTTCCTTTTTGCCTGAAGCGCACGGAGAAGATCCCTTTGAACTGCAAGAAAAGCTAGGCACCCGGCCGCTATGGTCGGGGAGCATTCCTAAAACTATTGCTGCCATCGAAGCACTTCAAAACTATTTTAAAGTAGATTTTTGGATGGAAGAACCCAAACGGCACGACCTGCTCGATGGGGTAAGCTACCACCGAGGTGTGGTTAGCCCTGGCGACCTCACGTATAAACTGTTAGAAGAGTACACCGAGTATACCCTTACTGTACCGCACCCCTACGAAAAGCGAGAAAAGATAGCTTCTAAATTCAATAATTTTCATGTGAGCCGCCATACCGTCGATTACCGCGGAGTATCGTTCAAAGGGACTGCGAACCCCGAAATCCCCTTAGAGTTATTCACTAACTTAGGGCTCGATGAAACCCTGGCAAAAGCTGTGCAGTACGTTTCGGCACACGAGGGTAATTTCGATGCAATCAACACCTTTGATAAAGCGATTTTCTCGTATGGATTCATTCAATTTGCAGGAGCAGGCGGCGGTTTGGGCGCTGTAATGGCACTGATGAAAGCACGCCAGCCTAAGTTGTTCGAAGAGTACTTCTGCGAATGTGGTATCGATGTTGACCCTATTTATAGCGGGAATAAAATTGTAGCCGGAGAACTCAAAGTATTCGATTTGTACAATACCGATGGCAACTTTGAAAAAACCGGAGAAGCTGCCGAAAAAGCAATTGCGCTCGATAAAGAGTTGTATGGGCCGTTTATTCGGGCAGGGCATCGACTAGAGTTCATTGCTTGCCAAATTGAAGCGGCGGTAGAAGGCTACGTGAAACCTGCGTTAAAAATAAAAACTGATATTAACGCGGGGAATATGGCATTGCAACAAATTCCGCTCACCGAAATTATCTGCTCGCCTATGGGCTTAGGGCTGATGATTGACCTAACGGTAAACCAATGGGTGAACCGTACGCGAGAAGTCTTCCGAGCGGCGATTGAAAAAGTAGCCCTTGCCAATCGGCTCGATACCCCTGAACTTCTCAAATCCATCGACGAGGTGCAGGTTATAGAAGCTATTGTGCAAGATGCTGGTGCATTGGATGACCGGATAGCCAAGCGCGGGAGCAATTTCTTGGCAAGTAGCCTCAGTGCGCAAAAAGGTGATACAGATCTCTCTAAGTTTATCGCCTGAGTGTTTTTTTGATTCAGAAACCCAGTAATTGATTTATAAATTAATCTTTCTTGGCAAAAGCACGTATGGTATAAGTCTTGAAATTTGGTATTTCAAGGCTTTTTTCTATTAAATTGGTGCGTTCGCGCGTAAAGCACCACAAAAGCATTTGCGCAACATTCAAAAACTATCGTCAAAATACCCAAAGAATCCATGCAAAAACGTATTCTATTGCTTTTTATCACGAGTATGTATGCCATGATGGTGCAGGGGCAAAATACACTTGCAGAAACAGCCGAAGATGTGCTGTTTCGCAATGCCCTCAACCTGTACGACAAACGGCAATACACTGGCGCTTACCGAAAATTTAATCGCTATATCGCTCAAAACCCGACGCCACCCCGTGCTACCGAAGCCCAATTTTATGCAGCTTTCTGTGCCTTGGAGTTACAAAACCCCGACGGGATTACCCAACTGACCGAGCTTACCCAAGCGAACCCAGCACATCCGCAATCGAGGCAAGCCTATTACCGGCTGGGCAACTACTACTACAACAAAGGCAACTACCGCCAAACGATTGATTATTTAGAAAAAGCCAACATTACCAACGTAGTAACCGATGCCGATTTGAAGGCATCGTTCCAATTGGGGTATGCATATTTTCACCTAAATCGCTATGCGCAAGCCAAACCCATTTTAAATCTAGTGAAAGGAGGGAACCATGCCTATGCCGAAATGGCAAGCTATTACGCTGGGCACATTGCCTATCAGGAAGGGAATAACGAACTCGCCCTCAAAGATTTAGAAGTAGCCGGCAGGGGACGGGCATTTCGCACCGAAAGCAATATTTTGCGGGCAACCATTTTTTACCGCCAAAAAAAGTACGACGAGGTGCTGTTTTTTGTCCAAGAACTTGAAAGCCAGGGGGAAGTAATCCCTGAAGAATTGAGCCTTTTGGCAGGGGAATGTTACTTCGATAAAAAAGATTATGAAAATGCCATCCGCTACATGGAACCGTATGTGAAACTCTATCCGAAACAATCGGGCAGAGGAGTTAACTATCGCTTAGGGTATTCCTATTTTAAAACCGACCAGCGCCAGCAAGCCGTCAAATATTTGAGTATTGCTGCCGACGGTGCCGATACCCTCGCGCAAGTATCGGGGTATCATTTGGGGATTAGCTATATTAGCCTTGGGGAAAAGCAATTGGCAATTGCTGCATTCGATAAATGCCGCAGGCTTACTTACGAGCCTCGCATGCAAGAAAAAGGGGGATATTACTATGTAAAAGTAAATTTCGATTTAGAGTATTTTAGCCGTGTAATTGAAGGTGCTGAATACTACGAAAAAACATTTCCCCGAGGCGAACATCTGCAAGAAATCTATTCGTTTTCCACGGAAGCCTACACGCAAACCGGCGATTACACCAAAGCCTTGCAAGGGATTCGGCAAATCAATCCTAAAAGCGATAAAATTAAAGCAGCCTATCAGCGCATAGCATATAATAAAGCCGTACAACATTATGGCGATTTAGAATTTCGCGAAGCGGCAAACATGCTCAAAGAGGCTCTACGGTACCCTATGGACGAAGAATTTACCAACCTATCCTATTATTGGTTAGGGGAGATTTATTCGTTTGCCAACCGATACGACACCGCATTACTTTTCTATCAATTAGTAAAGAAAAATACCTTACAATACGATAAAGCCCTATACGGCTTGGGGTATTCGTATTATAACACGCAGCAATATGAGCAAGCGATTCCCTTTTTCCGTTCGTATATACAGGAATCGCGCGATACCAACCGCGATAAAAAGCTTGATGCCCTTGTGCGACTTGCCGATTGCTATTATGTGGGAAAAAACTACGAAAACGCACTAAATGTGTACAATGCTGCTTTGCAAAGCGAGTCGTCGCTTTCGAGCTATATCCATTACCAAAAAGGGGTAACTTACAAAGCCTACGGGCGCTTAAACGATGCGAATATTTCCCTCGATCGGGTAATTAACGATTTCCCCGACTCGAAACACCGCGATAACGCCTTGTTCGAAAAAGCGCAGATCTACTTTGAAAACGGACGCCGTGAAGCCTCCATTGAGTGGTTCAGCAAGCTAATTAACGAGCATCCGGAAAGTAACTTATTATTGTATGCCTACGCACGGCGGGCATTGGCATATACCATGATTGAGCAACCTGCCAATGCAGTGGCAGATTACAAAAAAATTCTGGATACGAACCCCAAGCATAAAATGGCAGAAAGTGCCATTCAATCGCTACAAGAAATAAATGCGAAAGGATACGCCGTAAACGATCTAAACACCTACTTACGAATTTTTAAAGAGGCAAATCCGGCGAGTACAGCTACCTTAGCGCAAGAATTTGAATTAGCTAAAATTCCATTTAATAACGGGCAATACGAAAGGGCAATCATCTCTTTAAAATCATTTATTTTAAAAGCTGAAAAAACACGTTATGCCGATGACGCTTACTATATGCTTGGGTATTGTTATGAGATTTTAGGAGAGAAACAAAAAGCGATAGAAAGTTATGAGTTTGTACAGGGCGATTTTAAGGCTCGTGCCGTCCGGAATTTGGCAAACTTAGAATTCGAAATAAAAAACTATTCGAAAGCGATTAGTTATTATCTCGATTTACCCAACTTAACCGAACAGAAACGCTATTTAGAGGCATCGCTCGATGGGCTGATGCGCTCTTACTACGAAATAGAAGACTATGAAGCCGTACAGATTTATGCCCGCAGAATCCTCGACGAAAATATTGTGAAATATAAAACCGGAGCTCAACTCTACCTCGGTAAAGTATTATATGCCCAAGACCGTTTCGCCGAGGCGATTGTGCAGTTGCAGCGCACAACCCAAACCGCCCAAGATGAAAACGGCGCACAAGCGCAATATTACATAGGGCTGGCATTGCGCAAACAAGGGCTTTACGAAGAAAGCACTCAAGCGCTCATTAATGTGCGAAAAAATTACGAAGGATACCTCAAATGGGTATACGAAGCATTTTTACTCATCGCCGATAATTATACCGATTTGGGCAATACTTTCCAGGCGAAAGCCACGCTAAATTCTATTGTGGAAAATAGCAAAGATCCCGCAGTAGTTGCCCAAGCAAAAGAGCGATTAAAAAACTTATAAACTACGATTAAAATGAATAGAAAAATTTTTTATAGTATCTCTATAATTATTCTTGGAATTGCAGGATATACCACTGCATGGGCGCAAGGAGAATTCGTAGTGGAAAGCAGTGATATCGACGACGCCGAAGTGCTCATCGAAAAACAGACCGTGCTCACCCTCCCAATGGCGAGCCGTATTTATGAGCAGATGCAAAAAGTGAAGGAAGGTAAAGCAAACACAGCACAAACGTATAACTTAGATCTTTTGCCTTACAGCCTTGCCGATTTAGACCCAACCATCCCGCCGGCTTCTGCCCGAAGAATTTTTGGCGATTTGCCCAGCCGCTATTACGTGGCGGCAGGTATTGGCAATTATATCTCTCCGTTTTTAGATGCGTACGCAAGTTTAGGCGAGAGCGAAACATTTCGGGCGGGTGTTGGGCTTTATCATTTTTCGTCGCTTTTAGGGCCTGTGGACGGGCGCAATTCGGGGAGCGGCATCACACAAGCCGATGCATTTGGAGAGTATTTTACTAACGTAGGTAATTTCGGAGTGAAATTAGGATACGAGAACCGCAGTGCACACTTTTACGGCTATGAGGATACCGTTACGATAGCTACTGATTTTGAACCCGAACGCGATAGTATTCGGCAGTCGTTCAACACGTTAATTGCTGGTATTTCGCACGAGTTTGCGGGCGAGTCGGCGTTCCACATCAAAAACGAAATCGATTTTTATACCTTTTCCGATAGGTTCGAAGCACGTGAAACCAACTTACGCATCTTTACAAAGCCCGGGTTTCAGTTGAACGAGGAAATGAATGTCGGACTTGGCATTGAACTAATCGCCAACCAACGCACCGATGCTGCCGAGCAAAATCGTAATCTTCTAAAAGCGCGCCCTGTTTTTCAACTCAATAAAGAAAAACTACAATTGGAAATAGGCGCAGGCGTAGCCTACAATGGCGATACCACGTTCACCGATAAGGAAATTTACATCTATCCGCATTTGAAGGCGGCTTACCAAGTGATTGAAAACCGCTTTGCAGTGGAGCTATCTGTATTGGGCGATTTGCACCAGCAAACCCTAAGAGGGTTTACCGAACAGAATGCGTTTGTACAAGCCAATTTACCACTAGCCCATACCGACGAGGCACTCAATGCGGAATTAGCACTCCAAATTTCGCCGGTAAATAATGTTGGCTTTAAACTAGGCGGGGGATATGCCCTTCAGAAAAACCTTTTCTTTTTTGTAAACGATGCCCTCGACCCTACGCGCTTCACTTTGCTGTATGAGCCTGACAACGTGGGGACTATGCGTGTGTTTGGGGAGTTTCATGCCGATTGGAAATCGTTTCGCGCTATTTTGCGCGAGTCGTACTTTCAGTACAATTTGAACGATAACGTTGCGGAAGCATGGCATCGACCTGAGTTGTATGGGGAGTTGTTATTGCAATACCACTACCAAGAGAAAGTGAAAGTAACGCTTGATCTGTACCACATGCACGGTCTCCAAGCTTTTAATCCTGTTACGCAAAGCGCCGAATCGTTAGACGACATTATTGACCTTAACTTGAATGGAGAATATGCTATCAACGAAAATATCGCTGTGTTTTTGCAGATGCGCAATCTACTTGCTCAAAAGTATCAGCGATATTATCACTACCCGGTTCGGGGGCTTACTGTACTAGTAGGTGGGAGTTTTTCATTCTAAATTGTAGAATTTCTACAAGTTGTTGATGGAAATTTTTAATTTTCATGTATATACGCTAACATTCTTGCAATTACACCATTAAAATTTACCACAAAATCGGATGATTGAACAGTATGTAAAGGAACTTCTGGATGAAAAAGGAAGTGTGGCAATACCTAATTTAGGGACGTTCTATAAAGAACAACAAGCAGCGCTATTGGATTTCGGTGAGGGTATTGTATCGCCTCCAACCGAAAAGCTTATGTTTACTACTGAAGTGAAAGACGCTCAGAAAGAGGAACTACGCAATTACATTTTTGAGAAAAATGAAATGTTTGCCTCACAAATTGATGTGGAAATCGAAAAATACGTAGAGGCTTTACAGGGGAAATTGGTAGAAGAAGGGGAAGCCGTTTTTGAAGGGGTGGGGGCACTAAGAAAAATTGCTGGCGAACTCGTGTTTTTCCCTAAAGAAGAAACGATTGCCGATACCTCAAACTTTGGACTTCCTAAGCTTGAAGTACACCCTATTGCCCCCAATGCTGCCGAAGAGGCCGATGACTTTTCCGATGAAATAGACGATGAACCCACGGGAAAATCTGCTAATGCGGCAATTCCCTGGTTGGTTATTGCGCCTTTGGTATTATTGGCGATTGCCGTCGCTTATTTTTTCTACAACCCTTCGGCATACGAAAACCTGAAAGCCATGTTCCCGCAAGAACGCACGAGCAGTACTACTTCTCCTGCCGAAGATAGCGCCAATCAGGAAGCAGAAAATACGAGCGAAACGACCAACGTAGCTACCAATACACCCGAAACAGAGGATTCACAAGTTTCGGATTCGCAAGAAACCCCCACCGAAACTACTTCAGATACTCCCACGGAAGAAAGCATATGGGTATCGAAACCAACAAATCGGTTTTACCTAATTGCCGGTAGCTTTAATAACGAAGAAAGCGCTCGCAAAGCTTTGAAGGAAGCCCAGGATAAAGGATATTCTGCCGCCAAGATAGTCAATGCAAATAACCGATTTAGGCTCTCTATTGGCGACTATGCGACTCGTTCTGAAGCCACCAGCGCTGCAGTAAAATTTGGCGAAAAAGACTACAAAGGTGTATGGCCTTTGAAATACTAAATTGATGTTCGAAAAATCGAAACGCCCAACAGACTATTGTATTTTGAAATTCACTAAATTCTTTTTCAAAAACCTCTAAAAATGACGTACATGATATCGCTGCTATTTTTATTATTCCAAATGCCTACCGACTCACTAGGGAATGCTCCGGTAGAAGGCATGACTAGCCTACCTGAAGAAGAGGTATATCTCATTGATATTATCTTGAAAGGAGGGTTCACCATGGTGATTTTATTTATCTTATTGTGCATTAGTTTATATGTCTTTTTTGAGCGTACTATGCTGATTCGCAGGGCAAAAGCAGCTCCTTATAAATTGCTCGAAAAGGTGAAATCAGCAGTATTGAAAGGAGATATCAATACGGCAAAAGCCCTTTGTGAAGAAAATAAAACTCCTATGGCAAAAATGTTGCAAACAGGGCTTACACACATTGGGGCTTCCCTCAAAAACATAGAAGTAGCCATTGAAAATGTAGGGAAGATTGAAATCTACAACCTTGAAAAAAATATATCAATCTTAGGGACTATTTCCGGAGCAGCGCCTATGGTAGGCTTTTTCGGAACGGTAATCGGTATGATTAAAGCATTTATCGCCATTTCGCAAGAAGAAGGTTCCGTGAGTCCTAAACTGCTCTCTACCGGTATTTACGAAGCCATGATTACCACCGCAGGAGGCCTTTTCGTAGGAATTATCGCTTATGTTGCCTACAATTTCCTTGTACGCCAAGTGTCTGAGGTGGTACACAACATGGAAGTAACTTCTATCGAATTTATAGACCTATTACAAAAGCCTAATTAATAAAACATAGTATTATGGGACTTAGCACTAAAAACAAAGTAGATCCTTCTTTTAATATGTCTTCAATGACGGACATGATTTTTTTATTGCTGGTGTTCTTCATGCTTACTTCAAATTTTGTAACTCCCTCGGGGTTGCCCATTAGCGTGCCCACCAGCAAGGCTTCTACGAAGGTGATGCCCAAAGTAAACGTAGGGATTACCGAAGATTTGAAATACTATGTAAACGAAGTAGAAGTGCCTTATGAGTTTATTGAAGATGAGCTACGGAACTTGCTCCCTACTGTTGAAGAAGGCGTAGTGGTATTATCGGTTGATAAAGACGTACCCGTGCAACATTTAGTGAACGTTGCAGGCATTGCTACGAAACTTCGAGCCAAAGTATCCATCGCTACAAAACCAGAATAATTTTACACAAAATCCTTTTCCTTATGCTGAACGAGGAACAAGAACAACACGACCGTAAGAAAATTAAAATGAGGGCAATCGTATTGACTGCATTGTTCAATATTACGCTTATTTTGATAGTCTTGTACACGGTAGCATGGGCACCACCAAACCCGCCTCTTCCTACCTTTGGCATAGAGGTAAACTTTGGTCTTGATGAAATCGGTTCTGGTGAAACGCAGAGCAAAGCGCCTGCGAACGATAACGAAAGCTTTGATAGAGCACGCCCCAACACACCTCAGCCAGTAGAAGAGAAATCTCCACCACCTACACCAACTCCCGAACCAGAACCCACGCCTGCCCCAGTCCCAGAAACGGTAGCACCTGTAGAAGAGCCAACAGAACAAGTAGTAACCCCTGTTGCCGAAGAAAGTGAGGTTTCGGTGGAAACCGTAGAAGAAAAACCTAAGGTAGAGGAAAAGCCAAAACCTACTCCTGAACCTGTAGAAGAAAAGCCACCAGTAAAAGAAGAACCTAAAACAGAAGCAAACCCAGAACCTGCTAACGAAACCCAACCCACTGAGGAGGTGAATAACGAAGCATTATTACCCGGAAGCACAGGCACAGCGAACGAAAACCAAGCGAATAACAACGGAACCGGTGAAAATGGAGAGGTAGGCGATCAAGGAAATCCTAAGGGGAGTATCAACGCAGACGCGTTGTTAGACGGTGCCGGAGGAAGTGGCGGTGCGGCACTGGATATGCCCGGCTGGCGGTGGGATCAAAAGCCAGATGTAGTAGATGCTTCGGCTGAAACTGGAAAAGTAGTGTTTGAAATCCGAATAGACGATGAAGGCGAGGTGCTCTCTGTAAAAACAGTGTATCGTTCGGTATCAAAAGCGGTGGCAAATGTATACCAGAACGAGGTGCTGAAACTTACGTTTACTCCCGACGCTTCCAATGCGGTAAAACCTATCACTACCGGACGAATCACCTTTATCATTACTACGAAGTAATCTAAAAAAAGGCTCTTGAAATAAGAGCCCTTTTTGTTGAACGTTTCACTACGGCATTCGATAAAAAAACTGCTGAGCCACAATTTTACCATCTTTCACTTCGTACACACAAATTTCATCTTCTTTTGAGCGTTCACGACCTTTAAACTTTACATCTTGGCTCATCATCACGCTGAAAAAGTCTGAAGATACTACCGGCTCAGATACCTCACTTCCGTAGTGTGCTTCAATCATTGCATCGTACTGTTCTCCAAATTGTAGGATAGCTGCTTTTCCCTCTAATTTGGGAACGTTCGCGGCTTCAGGTTCCATACTAACGGCATCATCGGCGAATAATTCTTCGACCGCTTGGGTAAACTGACCTTGCCGACACAAGGTTACAAGGCGCTGGGCAATTTCTGAAGTAGACATGGGCATAATGGGTTAAAATTAAACATGATTTAGGAAAACGATTTACTGTCGCAATGTATAAAAAAGTAGATAATGTTTAATATTAAATCTTTTTAAAGATAAATTTATTAACAATTTTGGAAGATGAAAGCATAATAAAATAACCTTTTAGAAATGATTGGGCACTCGCCTCAGTTAATCCTGACCGATGCCCATCCTACCTATTTTACTTCGAAGCTTGGTGAGTTGATGCAGTAAACCAAAGAAGTAGAGTGGAAACAGGTACAGCATCACGAAGCGCACTTCGCGGCGATTTTAGGTGAACATCATCTGTTACAAAGTCCTGAACGGATTTTAGGAATTACATGGGATGGTGCAGGATATGGTTCTAACGGCAATATTTGGGGGCATCGTAAAAGAGGCAAGCCTTGAAATGGTACCATAAGCCCAAACCAGCGACTATGTACTTGTGCATGTAGGCGTAGCCATCAGCATTGTCGACGAAGAGGAAGCCCAAAAAACGTTTGCCTACTTAAAGGAAGCGGGCGAACTCGACGAACTCGCCACTCCTGAGCGCACTAGCGTTGCCATCGATAAGATGTGTATTTAAAAAAAACAGGCTTCTATTATTTAGGGTAAGTTCTTTATATTCATGCGTTTTTTTATGAAAAAATCTGTGTATACAGAATTGAATACTACTCAACAACCCTACTGCAAATGCGACTACACTCCTCTTCAATGCTTTACAAAACAGTTCTATGCGGACTGTTTTTATGTTTAGCCTCTTCTGTGAATGCGCAAACTGAACGAATCCTTCCGGAAATCCATGCAAAATATACAGAACAACCCATTGAGATTGATGGTAAACTCGATGAAGAAATATGGCAACTCACGCAAAAAGTGGATACGTTCTGGCAATATTTCCCTTTCGATACAGCATTTTCTGTATCATTTTCTCAGGCGCAAATTGCCTACGACGATAACTACCTTTACGTAGGCTTTGTGTGTAAAAACCCTGTAGAGGGGGATAAACATGTAATTACTTCGCTTCGGCGCGATTACCGAGGAGTGCAAAACGATGGGATTACCATCATTCTTGATCCGTTTCAAGATCAAACCAACGGGTTGCTATTTGGGATTACACCGTTTGGGGTACAACGCGAAGGCTTGATTTCGGGGAATGCCGGCGGTGGAGGTGGGCAAGACTTCGACCTTTCGTGGGATAATAAATGGTTTGCCGAGGCACAAACCTACGAGGGTTATTGGACGGCTGAAATGAAGATTCCATTCAAAACTTTGCGCTATAAAGAGGGCTCGCAAGAGTGGCGAACCAATTTCTACAGGATTGAAAGCCAACTTCCCGAACGTTCTACATGGGGGCATACGCCTCGAAATATGAGTATCATTTCGCTGGCATACGGGGGAAAACTCAAGTTTGAAAAGCCATTGCCCAAGCCCGGTGCTAATATTTCGCTTATTCCATACGTAGCCGGAGGGTTCAACCGCGACTACGAGGCTGGAGAAGACGGGAATAGTAATTTCGATATTGGTGGAGATGCAAAAATTGCCGTAACGCCTTCTTTAAACCTAGACCTTACCTTTAACCCTGATTTTTCGCAAGTAGAAGTAGATGTGCAGCAAACCAATCTCACAAGGTTTGAGCTGTTTTTCCCAGAGCGACGCCAATTTTTTTTAGAAAACGCCGATTTATTCGCTTCCTTCGGTACGCCCGATATGCGCCCGTTCTTCTCGCGGCGAATCGGCATTGCTGAAGATCCTTCTACCGGTTTAAGTGTGCCAAATGCCATAAGTTACGGGGCAAGGCTCAGCGGACGGATTGATAAAAATTGGCGCATTGGCGTAATGAATATGCAAACGGCTAAAGATGAAGACATTGCACAGCCAGGGTTTAACTATTCGGTATTTGCTCTGCAGCGGCAGCTATTTACCCGTTCTAACCTTTCGGTGATTGCTATCAATCGGCAGGCAACGCATACGCTAAATTCCGATTCTACTTTGAATGCAGGCATCGACTCGGAAAACTTTAACCGAATTTTGGGAGTTGATTACAACTTAGCATCCGCCGATAATGTATGGAATGGAAAGCTGTTTTACCACCGGTCGTTTTCGGCAGATAGCGATTTAAATACCGATGCCTTTTCGCACGGCGCTACGCTTTCGTACAATAAACCTGCTTTGAACGTTACGTGGTCGCACCAGATTGTAGGCGAAAACTACAACCCCGAAACAGGGTTTTTACCACGAGCGGGCTATACGCGGATCAACCCTTCGGTTCAATACACTTGGTATCCGAATAAAAAAATAGCCAACCATGGACCCGGGTTTTCATATGGGTACATTCGTACCCCAGAGTTAGGGCGTACCGATCATAACTACACGTTATCATACAGTTTTAGCTTCAATAATACCGCCGAAATGCAGGTAAGTGTGCAGAACGATTATGTCTATTTGTTTGACGATTTCGACCCTACGCGCTCGGAAGAGGGGATTCCCTTACCTGAAGGAACGGATTACAGCTACAATAGCGTCAACTTCAATTTTCAGTCAGATCGGCGCCCAGCAATATTTTTTGATTTCAATGCTCGCCTTGGTGAGTTTTTTAATGGCAGTCTCACGCGTTTTTCAGGAGTATTTAACTATCGTTTTCAACCCTTTGGCATTGCTAGCTTAAATTTCACCTACAACAACATTCAGTTACCAGACGAATACACCGATGGCGTTATCTGGTTATTAGGGCCTCGCTTCGATATAACCTTTTCGCGCAAAGTGTTTCTAACTACCTTTTTTCAGTACAATAACCAGCTCGATAATGTGAATATCAATGCCCGATTGCAATACCGATTCAAGCCAGTTTCTGACTTCTTCTTAGTGTATACCGATAATTATTTTCCCGATACTTTTAAGGTGAAAAACCGTGCTATTGTAGCAAAACTCACCTATTGGCTCAATTTATAAGGGTCGCTTGTTTATTCGTCTTCTTCTACCAACCCGCCTGATAATCGCAAAATTTGGGTATTGGCATCAATCAAGTTATAAATTGCCTGTAACTCGCTCAGGGCAGCGTTGATGTAGGTGTTTTGTACCGTGCGGTAATCAAACGAGTTAATCGTACCGCTGCGGTAGCGTTCTTCGCTAATGCTTAGGTTGAGTTCTGCCTGTTCTTTGGTTCTGGTAGCAATGCCCTTCAGTTGCCTACGGGTGTTGTACAAATCGAGGGCAGCCTCCATATCGCGCTTTAAAGAAAGCTCTAAGTTTTCGATGCGTAAGTTGCCAATTTCTTCTTGAATAATCGCATTTTGAATCGCTCGTTTAATGCGACCACCGTTGAATAAATTAAAAGTAATGGTAAAAGTTGCCCCATAGTTGATGGTAGTACCCGTTACCGGAACCTGAGGGGCATCGCTTAGGGTAGAGCCGCTCACATCTTGCGAACTAATGTTATCCGAAAAATTCAAATTGAGATCAACTCGAGGGTACATCCCCGCACGGGCAATGCCCACAGCATCGCGCAAGATAGCCTGCGATACATACTGCCGTTTTAGGTTCACATTGTTGGCGGTCATTTTATCGTATAGCAGAGTCAGTTGGTATTCAATTTCTTCAAAAGTGAGCGAATTAGTAAACTGATAATCGGTGTTGATATTTTCTTCAGCCAATAAAATGTTGAGCGTGCGCAGTGCTTGCCGGTAAGTAAGAATTTGATTGATGTATGCTGTAGAATCGTTCAAATAGTTACTTTCTTCGAGTAATAAATCGGTGGTAACGGCACTGCCTAAATCTTTCTTAAGTTTCACGTAATCGTACTTTTCGCGTGAGAGATCGAGCGAGCGCTGAAAAACCTTCAAACGTTCTTTTTCGAGTACAGCGGTATAATATCCTTGAATAATCGCCTGAATGGTGTTCTGTACCACAATGGCGGCGTTACCTTCTGTATCTTTTTGTAAGTTTTCCAACCGACTTTTAGTGATTTGTGCACGAAACCCATCGAACAATGTCCAGTTGAGGTTCACTACCGGGTTAATCCCCACATTCACAATATCGCCTCCCACGAATGCTGTAGGGTTATCGATGTTGGTTACTCGGTTCGATTGCGTGAGCGAAAGCGTTAAATCGGGGAGAAAACCAGCTTCTCCGAGTGCATTATTATTGCGGGCAACTTCAATATTGCGAGTTTCGATGCGGATATCGTAGTTGTTTTCAAGGCCAATTTGGATTGCCTCGGCGAGCGATAATTTTTTTTGTGCAGTTGCCGATAAGCTCAGCACACAAAAGGCAAGCGTAAGTATGCGTAGTTTCATGAGAATCTCTGCGTTTGAATGGAAAATTTTGAAAGGATGATGTTAGAATAGATAGAATCCTAACGTAGCTTGAATCAGTGCATTACGAAATGTTCCCGAGCTTTCGGTTAAGCTGTGGGCATTGTCGATGTAATTGGTGAAATGGTAATGATACCTCAGGGCAAAGTCCACATTTTGATGAAACGAAAACCCCACACCCAAAAATGCCCCTATATCGGTAGCATTTAAGCGTTCGGCAATATCGATGCGGTCATCTTCGGTAGAAGCGTAGGCTCCGCCTGTGCCTTGCAACTCTGCATTTAGAAGCAATGCAGCTCTTGCACCAGCTTCCAAAAATAAGCCGAGGTTATCCGAAGGATAGTATTTAAAAGAGATAGGCAGGGCAACATAGTTGTATTTGGAGGCAATGGTAAGGCCGGAGTCTAGCAATATGCCCGTTTGTAAAGTCGATTCATCTTGCTGTGCTCCTTGCTTCGAGTAAGCAAGCTCAATTTGCGCCGAAGCTCTTCGGTTAAACCGCCTGCCATAGAGGATACCTACGCGGAAGCCCACCAAACCACTAGTGCCTGCAGCATCGCCCACAAAGTTGCTGACATTGGCACCTACGCGTATGCCCACATAGTTTTTGCGCAAGGTAGAGTCTGCCAAATCGCTAGGCTGAAAGAGTTTAAATTGAGTGGATTTTCGTTGCTCCATCGGTACGTTGCGAAGGGTAGCGTCAAAATCTTGGGCGTTGCCCATAGCAGTCCAACAAAGTGCTATGCACAAGCCAATTGTGTGTCTAATTTTCATGAACAAATTCTTTAAGAGTATTACCAAAAGTAACAGTCAGTTTGGAAAGAAACTGACTGTTGGGATGATTAGTGAACTAATTCTGGTTCTGGAAGTTTTGCTTGACCCTTCTGTAGCGCAGCGGCTCTTTCCGGATGGTTCTTTTTCATATCAATAATTACCCGTTCTACCTCTTCGCGCGTAGGTTTTTTGCCAGTCCATAGCCATTTAGCCCATACGCGGATATCGTTGTAAATCACAATGAGCACGGGGAAGAACAATAAAATGATAAATGTACCAATCAGCACACCATATGCTACGGAAATTGCCATCGGGATTAGGAACTGTGCTTGAAAGCTTTTCTCTAAGATGAGTGGATATAGTCCCAACACAGTAGTAAGCGAGGTGAGAATAATCGGACGGAAACGAGATACACCAGCATCGTAGGCTGCTTCGTTTACGTTCATGCCTTCTTTCAAATTTCGGTTGTATTTATCGAGAAAAACCACAGCATCGTTGATGATAACCCCCGAAAGGGCAATCATCCCCCAAGCACTGAGCAACGAGATGGGGAAACCGGGGTGTTCTGCATTGAACAACAAAGCTCTAAACGACTCAATCCCATGCCCCCACGCTGAACCTATCCAGCCGATGGGAATCATCGTAATTACCAGCATGGCTTGGTAAAATGAGCGGAAGGTAATCATAATCAAGATGATGATGATCAGGAAGGCTCCACCAAAGAACGTAACTAGCTCCACCATTGCCTTATTACTTTCTTTTGCTTGCCCACCGCTCTCGGTTTTTACCGTAGGGAATTGCTCCAACATACGGGGGACAATGTCGTTGTTGATTCGAGCCAAAATAGGAGGAAGTTCAGCATACGGATCGGTGAGTTCGGCATCTACCGTTACGGTTCGGTTGGTTTGGTAGTGTTGGATATCGGCAATTCCACGCTCAATGGAGTAGTCCACCAAATCTTTGAAGTAATATTCACTTTCACCTTGCTTGAGTTTTATATTTTCGAGTTGCCCTAGCGATATGCGATCCGATTTTGGGTAACGCACCCAAACGCGAATTTCGTCTTTCCCTTTTTGGAAGCGTTGTACTTCCTCGCCAAAGAATCCTTGGCGAATCTGTTTGGCAATCTCTCCTTGAGAAAACCCTACAAAATACGCTTGTGGAGTTAGTTCCATTTGGAGCTCTCGGTTTCCAATGTTATTGTCGTCATTCACTTCTTTGAGTTCTTCCATCTGCTGCAACTCGTTTTTAAGGAACGCCGTGGCACCTTCTAACGCTTCAGGGTCTTTACTCATAATTTTTACCGACACCGGCTTCCCAAATTGGTTCGAGTTGCCAATAGAAAGTTTTTCAGCTTCAGGGATTTCCCCAATTTTTTCGCGTAATCGCTTGATGATTTCCACATCGCTCACGTTGCCATCTTCTCGGTAGAATAGCTGCACCTGCCCTACATGGCTTCCGTTGCCTAGGCGCGAGTAGCCAATACCGGCAAACGAGGTTTTGATGGGGTTCAGCGTATCGCCACTGGCAGCTTTCATTTCTTCGTTTACCTCCCATACATAATCTTCAAACTTTTTTACGTATTCTTCTACCACTTGCTCGCGTGTGCCGGGCTTAAAGGCGATGTCAACGCTAACCGAAAAGAAAGGGATTTGAGGGAAAAACGTGGCTTTGATAAATCCGCCGCCGAGTAACCCAAACGTGAGGGGGAACAATGCCAATACAACTGCCGCGGTAATGTATTTATTGCGGAGCGTTACTTTGAGCATATTTCCATAGATTTTGTACCGCATGAAATCGATAAAACGATTGATGGCAGAACGAATTTTTGAGTTTTTACTTTTCACGCGGAGTACGTGTTCGCTTGCTAAGTGAGCAGGGAGTACAAAGAATGCTTCAATGAGTGAGAAGCCTAAGCTGAAAATCACTACGACTGCCAAATCGCGAAGGAAGCTGAAACTTTCTAGGTAGAGCAAAGGCGCAAAGGCAACCATTGTAGTAGTTACCGAGGTGGTTACGGCAGGCAACACTTCCAACGTACCGTCGATGGCAGCATCCATCGGGCTTTTGCCTTTTTCGAAGTGTGAGAAGATATTTTCGGCAATTACGATACCGTCATCCACCAAAATACCTACTACGAGGATCATCCCGAAGAGGGAAATCATATTGATGGTAAACCCGATAAACATGCCCAAAATAAACAGCCCTAAAAACGACGAGGGAATTCCCCAAGCAACCCATGCCGATAAACGCAAACTTAGAAACAAGCCCAACACCACTAGCACTAGTAATAACCCGATGATTCCGTTACTCACGAGCATATCGAGGCGTTGTTGTAGCATGTCCATAAAGCTAAAGTTTACCTCGAGGGTAAGGTGAGGGTGTTCTTCGTTGAATTTCTTCACGTATTCTTTCCCAAAGTCTGCGATTTCTTCTAAGTCTTCGGTAATGAGTTTATCTACGCGGATGTATACGGCTTCTTGGCCGTTGAGCGTAGAATAGCTCGGAACATCCGCAAACTTTTCTTCTACAGTGGCAACATCTTTCAATAAGAGTTTGCTACCATCGGCGTTGGTTCTTACGATGATGTTGGCAATTTTTTCGGCTTCGGTTTTTTTGCCACGCGAACGGATGAGAATCTCTTCCGATGATGTTTTGATAGAACCTCCGGAAACATCGCGGTTATTTCCACGAACGGCAGCGGTAACTTGGTCGAACGTAAGGCCATATTTGTTCAGCGTTTCTTCGGATACTTCAATCGAGATTTCCAAGTTGGGGAATCCCATCACCGATACTTGCGATACTTCTCCACTCGCAAGCAGTTCGTCTTCGATATCTTCCGCATAGCGCTTTAAATCGTAGAGGTTGGTGTTTTCGTCGCCAACTAGCCCCAGCCACATCACCGTTTGCGTATTGCGTTGCTTGTATATTACGGGGCGCTCAGCACCGGCTGGAAACGAACTGATTTGGTCGATGGCATTTTTGAGTTCGGTGTAAACTTCTTCGCGGTCGTAGTTTTCCAGCACTTTTACGCTGATACTCGCGCGGTTCTCCGAAGAGGTGGAATTGATTTCTTCAACGCCTTCTAAGTTGCGAATGGCTTCTTCGATGAGTTGGGTAACTCCTTCTTCCATTTCTTCAGGCGATGCCCCCAAATAAGCCACCGAGATGCTCAGAAAGCGCGACTCCCGCTCCGGGAAGAAGGTTTTCTTGGTTTGCCATAGGCTAAAAAAGCCTACGATGATAGTCATGGCGATCACGATGTTGGGCATGATGCCATACTTGACGAAAAATTTTACAGCCTTGCGCATGATACTTTCGATAAATCAGTAAAAAATTGTGGATATGTAGAAAATCTAAGCCTTCTCTTGGTCAGAAGTCTCTTGATTTTCAGGAGTTTGAGCTGTCTGTTTTTCAGCGTCTTCTAGCTTGAATACTTTCATGCCTTCGTATGCCCCGATGAGAGGTTCTACTACGAGCTCCTCCCCAGATTGCAGCCCCGATACAATCGCCGTTTCGGCGTTGAGTTTGTGGACAGTTACCTTCCGAATTGCCAAAAGGCTATCTTGTTCAACGGTGTACACTTGTGTGTTAGAAACCAAGGCTGCCCGAGGGATTTCCATAGCGTTTTCTACTTTCGAGCCTGGCAGGGTCGCTTTGAGGTACATGCCTTCATACACTTTATTTTCATTAGGCAATATGCTGATAAATACATCTAAGGCTTGTGTGTTGGTGTTTAGTATATCGGCAATGCGAAGTACTTTCCCCTGCCAAGTTACGTCGTCGCTTTCAGTAGAAACTTCTACAATACTCCCTGGTTTTACCCATTTGATGTCGTTAGGGTCTACCGCTACATTAAGTTCTAACGCACTCGTTTTAATGGTGCGGGCTACTTTACTACCTGGGTTTACATACGAGCCAATTTGCATCATTACCTCGGCAATACTCCCTGAAAAAGGCGCATATACATTGTATTTATCGAGGTTGGCCTCTGTACTTTTTATGGTATAATATGAATTGTAGATGTTGCGGGTAGCTAGAAATGTTTTTTCTTTATTATTGCGATGCTTGGGTAAATCAGGGAGGGGTTTGTCTACTTCGAGCGTATTGAAATATTGTTGCCAGGTGGGATAGCTTTCGGGGAAATCGACCTTGAAGTCGGGCAAGATAGAAGCAATATCTTTCAAAAAGGAACTTTTGGAGGCTTGCAAGCGGAGCCGTGCTTCAGTATCATCAATTTTAAAAAGAAGAGACCCTTGCGAGAACCGCTGCCCGGCTTTTAACGGAATAGCGCCTTGTTGCATTTTGCCCGCTACTTCGGTAATAATGTCGAGAGGGAGCGCAGAACTTACTCGCCCATAGGCTACCAATTCGGTAGGAATATTTTCGTAGGCTACTGTCGTAGTTTTTACATAGCGTTTAATTTCAGCAGCAGCTTTTTTAGGAGCTTCTTCCTTTTGGCTCGATAAGAACTGCATGGCAACTACAGAAAGTGCCAAAATGCCTAGTACACTCCCTACTACGATAAGTTTACGTTTCATAATTGCTGCGATTTAAATAAATGAGGAGGATGAAAAAATATGAACTCGTACATCAATAGTAACACCACTTGGTTTTAATTGATTTAAAATCAGTTAATTGCTATATGCTTTTGATTGTTCTTTCTTGTCCGATACTGTAAGGAACTGTGCGATTTCGGTCGGTAAACCCTGTCGCTTTTCTATAAGGAGAAGGCAGAGGCTAGTGCATGAAGGGCAGTGCGGAAAAGGCATCGAGTAGCGATGATAATGATGAAGCTGCCGATAGCGGAAGGCGGTATTGCCGGCAAACTAGTTGATATATTTTTTGAGGTCTGATACCTTCAGCCCGAAGCGACTGCAAAGCCGTAACCCCTGCCGACTTTGAGAGTTTTTCCCCATTTTCGTTGAGCAGTAAAGGATGATGGTAAAAACGGAGGGCAAGGAATGAGTCTTCTGCTAGTAGCCTAGCCAAATAGCGTTGAGCAGCAGTCGATTCCCACAAATCGATGCCTCGTACCACAAAGTTAATTCGGAAATGAGCATCATCGGCAAGGGAGGCAATTTGGTAAGCAGGGAGTCCATCTTTCCGTTGCACTACAAAGTCGCGCATGGAGCGGTACAAATCTACTGTTTGAGGAGAATAGATATCTGGTATTGAAACGATGCTATCATGTTGCGGTGTGATTACTCGAAGTGCAGTTTTTCCTTCAGTTCGTGTGTAATGGTATTGGCGGCAGGTCATGGGGTATTGCCCATCGGGGCTACGTTCCTGTATTTGTTTGCGAGAACAACGGCAGTAAAAGGTGTTTTCTGTGGCAATGAGCCGGCGTAAGTATTGTTGATACAACGCGAGGCGTGTATGCTGAGAATAGGCAGCTTGAAATTGGTGTAGCGAAGTGGGACCTTCGTCGTAAGTAAGCCCAAGCCAGGCTATCGAATCAAAAATATCTTGCACATATTCGGGGCGCATTCTAGCGGCATCGAGGTCGTCGATGCGCAGAAGGATAGAACCTTTTTGCCGCCGGGCGATGAGCCACGTTACTAAAAAAGAAAACGCATTGCCAATGTGCAAAAAGCCGCTAGGCGTAGGGGCAAAGCGTGTGCGCAAAGGATTGGGAAACGCAGACATTAGCACGAGTTATTGAGTATTAAAACTGCGCATCGCTTCTTTAACCGAACCGTGTTTTTCAAGGAGTTGAGCTGCGGCTTGTTCAGTAATAGCAAGTTCTTCTACTAAAAAGCGGATGCCGCGTTGTACTAATTTTTGGTTGTTCAGTTGCATATTCACCATTTTATTGCCTTTTACGCGCCCAATCTGAATCATTAAGGCGGTGGAAATCATGTTCAAAACAAGTTTCTGAGCTGTACCACTTTTCATACGTGTGCTTCCAGTTACAAACTCAGACCCTACCACTACTTCTATGGGAAAGGTTACTTCTTGGCTTAGCGGAGCGCCTGCATTGTTGGTGATGCACGCCGTAAGTGCCCCGCATTGTTGGGCATACTGCACACCACCAATCACATACGGCGTAGTGCCCGAAGCGGCAATGCCTACTACCGTATCGTTGGGGGTGAGTCGGTAGGTTTCCAAATCTTTTTGTGCCACCTCCATACTATCTTCGGCAAATTCTACCGCCTTCCGAATCGCTCGATCGCCCCCGGCAATCAGTCCAACTACGCGGTCGTGTGGCATGCCATACGTTGGCGGAATTTCCGAGGCATCTAAAATACCAAGTCGGCCGCTTGTACCCGCGCCTATGTAAAATAAGCGACCACCCGCTTTAAAACGAGGTATAAGTGCTTCTACAAACGAGGTAATAGCAGGAAGCGCCTGAGCAACTGCCTGCGGAACGCTATGGTCTTCTTGGTTAATAGCGGCAAGCAGTTCCGCTACCGTTTTTTTTTCCAAGTCGGTATGTGCTGAGGTTTGCTCGGTAGTTTTGATGAATTCGCTCATAGCAATGATGATTTATTGGTGGGGATGTGTTTGAGGAAACCTTAGAAAAGCTTCGGCAAATTGCAGATCTTCGGGGGTGGTAATTTTGATATTTTGGTAGTCGCCGGATACTAAGTGAATGGTATGCCCGGCAGCTTCGGCAACACTGGCGTCGTCGGTAAAGGTTTGCGCGCTTTGCATTGCCTGCCGATAGGCTTCTTTGAATAGTGCTAATTGAAACGTTTGGGGCGTTTGTACCAACTGAAACATCGACCGATCGACCGCATAGCTCGTGCCATCGGGGTGTAGTTGGCGGATCGAATCTTTCAGCGGAACGGCAGCAATGGCATTCCCTTTGGCAGCAGCAGTTTGGTAAGCTCGTTCGATGAGTGCGTCGGATACCAGCGGCCTAACTCCATCGTGTACGGCAACAAGCCCTTGCTCGGGCAAAACCTGCAGTCCGTTGAATACCGATTCAGTACGTGTAGCACCTCCTATCACACATTGGTGAGGTAGCGTAAACCGATACTTTTTGCATAAGGCTTCCCATGGCTCAAACTGATTTTGAGGAAGCACCAGCACCACCGAAATAGTTGTTTTTGCTTGTGCAAACCGCTCTAGAGTGTGCATTAGGACGGGTTTACCTGCTATCGGTAAAAACTGTTTAGGGATTTGGCTCCCCATGCGTGTGCCTTTACCTCCTGCCACAATGATAGCATAGCGTGCCTGTATCATTTCATTTATAGGTTTTTATAATATTCTTTCTTGAATAGAACTGATGAAGTTCTCCTTATCATCGACATAGCAAAGAATTACACAGCTTTCTGCTTTTAAACCATATAGTTTGTGCACCTGTTGAGGGGTTTTACAGTAAATGACTATGTTGTGAGCTTCAAAATCTTTAAATAAAGCAAGCTTTACAGTTTTCTGTTGGTTTGATAAAGGTCCCGAAGTAGCTTCTATCCGTTCGATAGCTTGGTAAGGAATGGCTATATCGCCCATGATGCCATAGCGCAGTTGCAAAGAATCATTGTTGAAAGTATGAGGACGCAACCGGAGTGCTTGTACATGCCCAAATAATTGAATACCTGCATACATACTGCTGAGCGTGAGTACCCAAGCGATTACTCCATTCCATTCTACCAAAAGTAAGTGCAATACGGCAGTTTCGATAGCAACAATAAACAATACAGTGTAAAAGAAAGGGACTGCACCACTTTTTTTGAAGTTTGTAAACTGTAAAGGCGAGGAGTTTTTCTTTTTCCGCCAAGAAAACGAGTAGTATATCATAGCGATTTCAGAGGCAAGCAATTGGGCAATTTTAGGCGATTTTACAGTGTCGAGTGCGGCAAGACGTATGGCTTGGTACGTATCGTAGTCAACTGCCGCATGTTGTGTGATTTTGCGCTGCATTTGGTATACGGTAAATCCAATAAACCCAATAACGCCTAGCTCTAGTAGCGGTAAAAGATAGTTTTTTAATAAGTCTACATGCATTTGTTGTGAATCAGGCAAGATTGCGTTGGCTGTAAATACTCCAACAACAAATACAGGTACAATCGTGATTTTAGGAACTTCTTTTTTCCAAATTACCCACAAATACGCCAAAGGTGTGAGTAGCGCAAGATCATATGTAATACCGATGGCAAGTTCGGGATGAGTGTTGAGTATTGGCGAGCAACTCAGACCTACCGAAAAAAGAAAGATACCAAGGGGTACAAGAAATGTGAGGTTTGCGCGATTCGGAATCGACAGCATAGTGATACAATGGTTGGTGAGGGTTCACTTCAAAAATACACCAAGATTTAGGTAATTGAGTGCTTTTTATCATTTAATATGGCATTAAGAACTTCTCTTTTTCTGATCTATTGATATAAATGATTTAAAAGGGGAGCATTTTGGAAAACACCTTAACCAAGCATTCATCATGATTACTGTAGCTTCCTACGCTTGGGTAAATTCGCTTTTGCTGTATGGAGAGTACTCTTATTTTTAGTGAGTGTAGGCTTTTAGTAGAATCGGTTAATTTTTTTAATTTGTTATGCATGCATAATAAATTTTCTATATTTGTTACAACACATACAAACTATCATTAAAAAGAACGGATCACATGCCTGTAAAAGAAGATAAGAAGCGACAATCGGTTGACTTTAGCATTAAGGCAGCATGGTTGTCGATTTCTAAAATGTATAACATGCTAGGCGCAGATTATGGGATTACCCATTCCTTAGGGTTTGTTTTACTCAATATCGACCGGGAGCAGGGAACGCCAGCCACTAAAATTGCTCCGTTGATGGGCATGGAGGCGCGAAGCTTAACACGTATGCTCAAATCGTTGGAAGAAAACGAGTTGATTGAACGCCGATCTGATGAAGGGGATAAGCGGAAGGTAATCATCCACCTTACCGAAAAAGGTAAGTTGAAACGAGAGCTATCGCGGCAAACGGTTAAAGCGTTTCACCGGAAATTAGAGCAGATCATTAATGCAGAAGAGCTAGCCGTGTTTTTTCAAGTAATCGATAAAATTCATCATGTGATTGAAAATTACGATACTGAAATCCTGAGCGAAGTAAAAGTCAAACTCGCTGCCGAAGGCATTACCGACGAACTATTTAAGCCGTAGTACTCCAACCCTAGAATGCATTTAAGTTCAACTAGTAAATAGGAAAAATCATACATCATCAAATTTTAACCAATCTAAACAATGAAAAACAGAAGCATTAAGAAAGTAGCCGTGTTAGGTTCAGGAGTGATGGGTTCACGCATAGCCTGCCATTTCGCCAACATTGGTGTAAATGTGCTCTTGCTCGATATCGTTCCTCGTGAACTGAACGATAAAGAAAAAGCAATGGGGCTTACCCTTGAAACGCCTGCAGTCAGCAACCGCATTGTGAACGATGCCCTGGCTTTTGCCGTGAAATCCAACCCTTCGCCATTATTCGATAAAAGTGCAGTTCGCCTCATCGAAACAGGTAATTTCGACGATGACATGCCACGCATTGCCGAATGCGATTGGACCATCGAGGTAGTGGTAGAGCGGCTTGATATTAAGCAGAAAGTGTTTGAACAAGTAGAGAAATTCCGCAAGTCGGGTACACTCATCACTTCAAATACTTCGGGGATTCCAATGCATATGATGACTCAAGGACGGAGCGACGATTTCCGCAAGCACTTCTGCGGCACTCACTTCTTCAACCCGCCACGCTACCTCCGATTGCTCGAAATTATCCCTGGCCCTGAAACAGACCCCGCCATTATCGATTTCTTGATGCACTATGGAGATCTGTTCTTAGGAAAAGAAACGGTACTTTGTAAAGATACTCCTGCGTTTATTGCGAACCGTGTGGGCGTATATGCCATCATGTCGGGGATGCATACCATCGAAGCGATGGGACTTACCGTAAACGAAGTAGATAAACTTACCGGCCCGGTAATTGGTCGGGCAAAATCGGCTACGTTCCGCACCACCGATGTGGTAGGTCTCGATACGATGGTCAACGTATCGAACAACTTATACGCAGCGCTTACCGAAGACGAATCGCGCGAGAAGTTCAAACTTCCGAAAATTGTGCAGGAAGTGTACGATCGCAAATGGTTAGGCGATAAATCCGGACAGGGATATTACAAAAAGAGTAAAGACGAAAAAGGCAAGCGCGTTATTTTAGAACTTGACCTTAAAACCTTTGAATACGGCGCGACAACGAAAGCATCGTTCGATGCCCTTGCCAAAGCGAAAGAAATTGATAGCCTACAAGAACGGATTAAGCTATTAGCAAACTTCGACGATCGGGCAGGGGAGTTCTACCGCTCAATTTTCTACGATTTATTCCGCTACTGCTCGTTCCGAATCCCCGAAATTTCAGATGAAACGTACCGCATCGACCAAGCCGTATGTGCTGGCTTCGGTTGGGAGCTTGGGCCATTTGCTACTTGGGATGTGCTCGGAGTGAAAGAAACCGTTGCTAAGATGGAAGCCGCCGGCGAAAAACCTGCCGCATGGGTGTACGAGATGTTGGAAAGCGGTGCAGAATCGTTCTTCAAATCAGAAAATGGTCTGAAAAAATACTACGACATCCCGTCGAAATCGTACAAAGTAATTCCTGGTACTGAAGGGTTAATCCTGCTCGATACGCTTCGCGAAAACAAAAAGGTTTGGGGTAATGCAGGTACGTCTGTCTTCGACCTCGGCGATGGCATCCTTGGCTTAGAGCTCCACACCAAAATGAATTCGATTGGTGCCGAAGTAGTAGAAGGAATCAATACGGCAATCGCCCTAGCAGAAAAAGACTATCGCGGGCTGGTAATTGGAAACGAAGCCGCCCAGTTTTCCGCAGGCGCTAACCTCGCCATGATATTCATGTATGCCGGCGAGCAAGAGTTCGACGAAATCAACATGATGATTGCCCAGTTCCAAAATACTATGATGCGTGCACGTTATTCGAGCATTCCAGTAGTAGCCGCAACGGCAGGCTTGGCGCTTGGTGGTGGTTGCGAACTTTCCATGCACTGCGATGCCATTCAGGCACATGCCGAAACCTACATGGGCTTGGTAGAGTTTGGCGTAGGGGTAATCCCTGCGGGTGGTGGAACCAAAGAAATGGCTCTTCGCGCCTCTTTACAATATGGAAAAGGAGATCCTGAATTTAATATCTTAGAAAAATATTTCACCAATATTGCTACGGCAAAAGTGGCTACTTCGGCTCACGAAGCGATGGCGATGGACTACATCAATTCAAAAGGAAGGGTAACCTTAAATCGGGCACGCTTGTTAAGCGATGCTAAGCAACGTGCTATTGAATTGGCTGAGGCAGGGTATACGCAACCAGTGCAAGCCACCAATATTAAAGTACAGGGTAAAGCTGGCATTGCAACGTTTGCGGCTGCAGTAGCAGGTATGCGTTATGCGAATTACGCTAGCGAACACGATGCGAAAGTAGCGCAAAAACTCAATTACGTAATCAACGGTGGCGATTTATCGCAGCCTACCGAAGTATCGGAACAATACTTATTGGATTTGGAAAGAGAGGCTTTCTTGAGCCTAACCGGCGAACCGAAAACGCTTGAGCGTATCCATAGCATCTTATTTAAAGGGAAACCGCTTCGCAACTAATCGGTGTTCTGTATACGAACCATTCACCTAATTCAATTTTACACAAACCTTTAAAGACGAATTATTATGAACGCATATATTGTAAAAGGATATAGAACTGCCGTAGGAAAGGCAAAAAAAGGAGGCTTTCGTTTCTATCGCCCCGATGATTTAGCTGCCGATGTAATCAAACATTTGATGGCGCAAGTGCCCGGATTGGAAAATAAGCAAGTGGACGACCTAATTTGTGGGTGTGCAATCCCCGAAGCAGAACAAGGAATGCAAATGGGACGTATGATTTCGCTACTTGCATTCGATACTACCGATGTGCCCGGCATGATTGTAAACCGCTATTGCGGCTCAGGGCTAGAGGCAATCGCATTGGCAAGTGCAAAAATTAATGCGGGCATGGCAGATTGCATTATCGCCGGTGGTACCGAGTCGATGTCGATGGTGCCTATGCTGGGTTACAAAACCGCTTTGAACTATCGACTTGCCGAAGAACATCCAGAATATTACCTCAGCATGGGGCTTACTGCCGAAGAGTTGGCAAAAGAGTACGACATTACGCGCGAAATGGCAGATGAGTTTTCGGTAAAATCGCATGAAAAAGCCCTGAAAGCTATTGCAGAAGGGAAGTTTAAAGACGATATCGTACCGATTAATGTAAAGGAAACGTTCCTCAATGCAGAAGGTAAAAAAGAAACGCGCGAGTACGTAGTAGATACCGATGAAGGACCTCGAAAAAGTACGGTGGAAGGGCTTGGGAAACTACGTCCGGCGTTCAAAAATGGGGGACAGGTAACCGCAGGTAATTCTTCGCAAACGTCCGATGGCGCTGCCTTCGTAATGGTGATGTCGGAGCGAATGGTGAAAGAGTTTAACCTAGAGCCTATTGCTCGTTTAGTTTCTTATGCTTCGGCAGGAGTGAACCCACGAATTATGGGTATAGGGCCGAAAGATGCCATTCCGAAAGCGTTGAAACAAGCTGACCTAAAGCTGAACGACATCGAGCAGATTGAACTGAACGAAGCTTTTGCCGCACAATCGTTGGCGGTAATGAAAGCTGCCGACTTAAACCCTGATATTGTTAATGTGAATGGGGGAGCTGTGGCACTTGGGCACCCGCTAGGCTGTACCGGTGCTAAATTATCGGTGCAACTCTTTAACGAGATGCGCCGCCGCAAACAGAAGTACGGTATGGTAACTGCCTGCGTAGGTGGTGGACAAGGGGTTGCCGGCATTTACGAGCTACTTAGCTAACCTTTTTTCCCCAAGTGCTAAAAGGGGAAGCAATACCACAAAAGCCAGTGCGATCTTCCCGTTCCACTGGCTTTTTTATGTTTTCCTTTTGCCCTAAAGAATCTTAACCTAATCTTCATGGAAACTATATACCTGCCTTATCGGCAATCTAAAATTGAATGTTTAAAATTTGGCAATGGCGACCACTTGCTAGTGGCAATGCACGGGTTTGGCGATAATGCCCGCTTATTTCGGCATTTAGCCCCCTCGCTCTCTCAAAAATACACGGTGTATGCCCTAAGCTTTCCTTACCACGGCGATACTCAATGGAAAGAAGGCATCTTTACCCAACAAGATATTGAACAGATTATCCGCCTCGTAATGCAGAGGGAACAAAAAACGCGGATCACTCTTATGGGCTACAGCATGGGAGGGAAAATAACACTTACGATGATTCCTAAATTTGCCGATGAACTCGATAAGGTGTATCTATTGGCACCTGATGGTATCCTGACCCATCAGTTGTACGATGTAATTTCAACACCGCGTTGGCTTGTCCGCATTATCAAATTTTTTATGCAAATTCCTCCTTTGTTCTTTGCGATTGTTCGCATCGCCTTCCGTTTGAAACTCCTCTCTAAATTCTTACACGATTTCACCTTTAATCATTTTTATACCAAAGAACAACGTTTACGCTTTTTTCGAATTTACGATTCAGTACATGCATTTGTGCCGGATCTTTCCCACATCCAATCGTTGCTAAATGCGCGAGAAATTCCTGTAGAAATGTTCTACGGTATCCGCGACGAGGTAATTCCGGTAAAAGGAGGAGAACAGTTTGCCGCGCCCTTACTGTGCGCTACCCTGCATGTAATGGATAAAGGGCATTTGTTGGTAGACCAAGATCTTGATGCCCTATTGGCGAAAACACTGTACGATGCTTGCGTATGAGCAAGCATCTTGCTTCAGTAGAATGACAAATCAACCAAATTTGCCGGCAATGTAGTTTTGAGTACGTTCTTGTGCGGGATTGTTAAAAATAGTGTTGGTGTCGTCGTACTCTATCAAATAGCCTTCGTACATAAAAGCCGTTTTATGGCTCACCCGCATGGCTTGTTGCATGTTATGAGTTACAATCACAATCGTAAACTCTTTTTGTAGTTCAAAAATCAACTCCTCGACTTTGGTAGTAGAGATTGGGTCGAGCGCCGATGTAGGCTCGTCCATCAAAATGATTTCGGGCTTTACAGCGATGGTTCGTGCAATACACAAGCGTTGCTGTTGCCCTCCCGATAGAGAAAGCGCCGATTTTTTTAGGTCATCTTTTACCTCCTCCCATAAGGCAGCTTCCTTCAGTGCCATTTCTACGGTGTCGTCAATTTCAGACTTGTTACTCACACCGTTTACGCGAAGTCCATACGCTACATTTTCAAAGATAGATTTAGGGAAAGGGGTGGGCTTTTGGAATACCATTCCAATGCGCTTGCGCAATTCGTTTACGTCCAATTGCTTGTCGTAAATGTTTTGCCCTTCTACCAATACTTCCCCTTCGATACGCACACTTTCGATCAAATCGTTCATGCGATTGAACACACGTAAGAGGGTAGATTTCCCACACCCCGAAGGTCCAATAAACGCAGTAATGGTTTTGGATTCTATGGGCATTTCTACATCGAACAACGCCTGCTTTTCACCATAGAACAAGTTCAACTTGTGCGTTTCTATTGCATAGTCCATAGTTTATCGTGTTTTCGTGTATTTGCTCAACTGAATTCGCAGAAAATTCGCAAGAAGATTTAAGATTAATATAATCGTAATGAGAATGAGCGCTGTACCAAAGGCGATTTCTCGCGAAGCTTCTAGGTTAGTACCACTTGTTGCTATTACATACAGGTGATAGGGGAGTGCCATTACAGGCTCCATGAATGAAAAGGTAACATCGGGCAGGAAATAGGCTGCCGCCGTAAAAATGATAGGAGCGGTTTCTCCGGCGACACGCCCTATGGAGATAATCAGCCCGGTAATGATATTTGGCATAGCGGCAGGAAGTATTATTTTACGGATAGTGTACCACTTGCTGGCCCCCATAGCATAGCTTGCCAAGCGGTAATTATTTTCTACTTGTTTGAGCGATTCTTCCGTAGTAGTAACGACAATAGGCAGAATCATAAGGCCTAGCGTTAAAGCTCCTGCAAGGGCACTTACGCCTAAATTAAATGTATTGACAAAAAGAGATAAACCGAACAAACCGAATACAACGGAAGGGATACCGGCCAGATTGTTGGTCATCATACTAATAAACTTTTTAAACACATTTTCCTTCGCATATTCGTTCATGAAAATGCCTGCTAAAATCCCGATGGGAAAAGCAAAAAAGCAACTGCCCAATACTAGCATCAATGTGCCTATAATTGCGGGAAATACCCCACCTTCCATCATTCCATTTTTGGGCGGCTGTGAAAGAAACTCCCAACTGATGATAGAGGCTCCCCGCATAAAAATGAAAAGAATGAGAATCCCTACTAAAGATACTACTAACAAAGAAAGCAGCCCTAAAAAAGCGAATATGCCGGCTTGTATCGTGTTCTTGTTCATGCTATCCTTTCTGTTTAGCAGCTAGCAAGCTGGAAGTAAGATTGATAAGAAAGGTGAATAGAAAAAGTATACTACCCAATGCAAAGAGGGCTTCGTAATGGATGCCTCCTTGAGGGGCTTCGCCAAGTTCGGCTGCGATGGTCGCCGTAATAGTTCGCACCGGTTGTAAAAACGATTGGGGCATCACAGCGGCATTCCCCGTTACCATGAGCACTGCCATGGTTTCTCCAAAGGCACGCCCTAACCCCAAAATACAAGCTGCGGTAATCCCTGATGAAGCATAGGGTAAGATAATACGCACTATCGATTGCCAACGATTAGCACCTAGTGCTAAGCTAGCTTCTTTTAATTCGATGGGAGTAGAGCGAATGGCATCTTCGGAAAGTGTGATGACTGTAGGAAGCGCCATAAACGCTAAAATGATACTTCCGGTGAGGGCTGTTTCGCCTACAGGCAAATTAAACCATGATTGTATTAAAGGTACTAAAACTACCAAACCAAAGAAGCCATACACAATGGAAGGAATGCCTGCAAGAAGCTCAATAATCGGTTTTACAATGCTACGTATCCGTTTATGGGCTACTTCGGCTAGGTAAATGGCAATCGCTACGCCGATGGGCAAGGCAATCAATCCGGCGCCAAAGGTAACCCACATCGTACCTAATATAATGGGTAAGACTCCTAGTTGGGGCGATGGCATTGCCGTAGGATACCAGTCTTTCCCTGTAACGAAAGTTTGCAGCGAAACTTTATCAATATCGACGAATTTGGCATTTTGCGGGAGGTAATCTTTAGGAAGAATGGCTAGGGCACCCTTCCGAGTAGTGAGAAACTCTGCAATGCGCTGATTTAAAAATTCAAAATCGGCACCGAGCTCTTCTTCTGTGAAATATTCGCCAATTTCGTCCATCGTAAGTAATTCTACAGGGTGCTCCCACTCGGTAGTTTGGCTCCATTTTGTAAGGTCTTTTTCGATAACTTGGCGAATTTCCAGTGGCTCTAACACACTGATTGGGTTATCGGAATGAACCGCCACAGCAAACGTTTCGGTAAGAGGAATGCGGGAAAAAAGTCCCGCCCCTTCCCTAAACAAAAAGATGACTATCAAACATACAATGAGTGCACTTGTAACCCCACTTGCATAGATGATAATTTGTATAAGCTGACCGAGTATCTTGTTCAACTGCATGAACGTTGGCGTTTATATTATTTACTGCCATCCCATTGCTTAGGGATATAGCCTTTGTGTGTAACCATTTCTTGCCCAAGTGGCGTCATTACAAAATCTATAAATTCTTGTACGTTTTTCGCAGAAGACTGCAAATAGTACAAGTGTAGAGGTCGTGAAATCGGATATACATTATCTAGCGCATTCTTAAACGAAGGTTTTATAAACTCTTTTCCTCCAAATGAAACTGAAACAGGGGTAATCACATCTTCGATGTAAGCAAGACCCACATAGCCGATACCACCAGGAGTTTGACTTACCGATTGTACAATCCCGGCATTTGAAGGGCTACCGATTGCTGTGTTGGCAAACTCTTTTTTCGCCATTACATGCTCTTTCATGAACTCATACGTTCCTGAGCTACTTTCCCGAGTGAATACAACAATGGGCATGTCTTTTCCTCCCACGTCTTTCCAATTAGTGATTTTACCGGTAAAAATGCCCTCCAATTGTTCGCGTGTGAGTTGGTTCACAGGGTTAGAAGGATGCACAATGATGGAAAGGGCATCAAAAGCGATGACTTTCTCAATATATTTTTTACCAGCATTGTTGAGTTTTAGCTTTTCACTTGTTTTCAGACTGCGCGATGCCATCGCTACATCCACAGAGCCATCCATTAGCGCAACAATACCAGTACCACTTCCGCCACCGGTAACACTTACTTTTTTATCGTTGTGTACCTCCATGTAGATTTCAATGAGTGCTTGCACCAATGGTAGCATCGTATCACTTCCCTTAATTTGAACGGTTTGTGCTTGCAGTTGTCCGAAACACAACCAAAGCGCACCTATAAGAATACTTTTTTTCATAATACTTCTGTCTTAGTGTTTCACAAAAATCATTTTTAGAACTCTGAATGTGCCTGAAAGTACATTAAATTACATTTAACAATATATGTATCATTAGTGAAGCCTTTATGAACTCCTAGTGAGTTATTGAGTATAAATATATGAAAATCAGTACACTAAACTAAAATAACTTGCTTTGCGAATCGTATAATTTTATCACTGTTTTTAGGGGTAGGTTATATTTGTAAACATGAAACCGACCTCAGAAAATGCCTATTCGCCTTTAGAAGAAAAATGGAATGTAAGTACCCACTTAATAGGGTTATGCCTCAGTGTAATCGCCACAATATTTTTAATCTTGAGGGCTATTGAGCTTGAGAGCACCTTGCGAATGGTGAGTTTTACCATTTTTGGAATAAGCCTTATGCTGCTATATGCGGCATCTACAGGATATCACAGCAGCCCCCAGGGTAAAAGGCGGCAACGTATGAAGGTTTTAGACCATATGGCAATTTATGTGCTCATTGCTGGATCCTACACCCCTTTTGCGCTGGTTACCATTCAGGGCACGTTAGGCTGGGTAATTTTAGGACTAGCATGGGGGTTTGCCTGTATAGGCATGGTACTCAAACTTTTCTACACAGGCAGGTATAAGGTGCTATCCACTTTAATGTATGTGGCAATGGGTTGGTTGGTCGTATTTGCCTTTAAAACGTTTTTGAAGAATATGAGCACAGAAGGGGCCTATTGGGTTTTTGCAGGGGGGCTTTCCTACATGATTGGCGCTTTGTTTTACAGCATAAAGCGCATTCCGTTTAACCATGCCTTGTTTCATGTTTGGGTACTCGCCGGAAGTTTTTGCCACTTTACCACCGTATACTTCTATGTGTAAAATGTAACGAAGGCAGATTGGTAGGGTCGGTATAAAGTACTAACTTTTAAAAATCTTTTCTTAGAAAGAACGTTCGCTTATTTTGTTGATAACTCATTGCTATGAAAATTCATTACAACGCTCCGGTGATTCTGACCTTTACCCTAACCTGCGTGGTGGTATTAGCCACAGACCCTCTTCTTTTGGGGCAAGTGATGCCCTTTTTTACCGTATACCCTACCATGAATTTGGCAAATCCTTTTGATTACATGCGTCTTTTCTCGCATGTGATTGGGCATGGAGGATGGGAGCACTTAGTCGGCAATTTCACCTTTATTTTGCTGCTAGGGCCTATTTTGGAAGAAAAATATGGCTCACAGGCTCTATTATTTATGATGCTCATCACTGCTGTGGTAACCGGTATTCTCAATGTTCTACTATTTTCCACAGGTTTGCTCGGTGCCAGCGGAATCGTTTTCATGTTTATACTTTTAAGCTCTGTGGTGAATGCGCAAAGAGGCCACATCCCCCTTACATTCATCTTAGTAGTATTGCTGTTTTTAGGGAAGGAAATTGTAAACATTATGGCAAACGATAACATTTCGCAATTTGCCCATATTATTGGCGGAATTTGTGGGTCTGTATTTGGCTTTACGATGAATGACAAGGGGAAAGAACTCCCCCCGAATAGCCCCAATGTGCCGTTGTATTAGCAAAAAGTCAGTTATGCGACATTTCCACTGTTCTTTTCCATTTTAAAAGACTATGTAAAAAGTTATTCGTTTACTTTGAAATATACACGACTTCGATTTTTTCAACCCATGCGTTATTTATTCTATTTTCTTTCTTTAAGCATTGTATTGGCAGGCTGCTCTAAGCCAGTGCCGCCCGAAGGAACGCCCGTGAAAGGGGTTGCTAACTGGCAATCTGTTACCTTGGTGGGGTTGGAACATGCGAGTTTAGAAGGAGAATGGGAATTCTATTGGCAAGCCCTCTTAACACCCGATGATTTTTCGAAGGGAACTGTTCCTCAACCTCACTACATCCGAGTACCTGGTTCATGGACGGCAAACCCCGATACGCAAGGCGAACTCCACCCCGCCAAAGGGTTTGCTACCTTCCGCCTGAATGTTACGTTAAAAGAGCCCATTCAAAACCCCGGTTTACTCATACCTATGATTTGGGGTGCGCGCAAAGTATGGGTAAACGGGCAATTGGTCGATTCTTTCGGAATAGTAGGCAAGCAAGAAAATAGTGGTTTTAAAGGGGTGGTTGATGGAGTAGTGCCCTTTCAAATGTCGGATAACACCATTGAAATTATCGTTCAGGTTTCAAACTATAATTTTTTCTTATCGGGTATCAAAGAAACTTTTTATGTAGGCACGTACGATGGCGTATTTAACCGCAAAGAACTGATCAATGCAGGAAATTTGATTTGGATAGGATGTTTGTTAATCATGGCAATCTACCATTTTGTGCTCTGGTTTTTTCGGAAACGGACGATTTCCACCTTGTATTTTGGGGCGATATGCACCATCATGGCGATTAAAGTTCTCGATTTTGGCGATCACTACCTATACGAGTACTTTGTAATTTACCTCGATGGGTTTGTGTTGGGGATTCAACCCAAGATTTACTACCTCTCTATTTTTGTGGTAGTGCCTTTCGGATTGCTCTATGTACGCTCGTTATACCCCATTGAAGCCCATGCAAAGGTGGTGAAAGTGCTGGTGATTACAGCCTTTGCATACACTGCTCTTGCTGCCGTGCTGCCGCTAGCTTGGATGTTTGCCATCACGCCCATACTGGTAGGTGCAACCGCCGTTTTTGCCCTATACATTGTGTATGTATTAGTGAAAGCCGCTTTGCATAAGCGCCCTGAAAGTACCTGGCAAATGGTGGGGATTGTGGTCATTGTTCTCACGGCGGTCAACGATATTTTGCATACGCAAGGGATTGGGGGCGGAATCGAAAGTGAGCTTATTCCGGTAGGGTTTGGCGTATTTTTGCTCATTCAGCTTTTTGTGCTTTCGTATCGATTTTCAGTTGCATTTAATAAAGTAGAAGATTTATCTGAAAACTTAGAAATTAAAGTTGAGCAGCGTACCGAAGAGCTTACCAAAAGCACCAAAGAATTACAAAAGGCGTACGATAATATTACGCACAGCGTGCGATACGCCAGACGCATTCAAAATGCGATGCTCGGAACAGGGGAGCAAATTCTAACAAAGTTTCCGCAGTCCTTCATCTTTTTTCGTCCGCGTGATATTGTAAGCGGCGATTTCTATTGGTATGCCCAAAAGAATAAAAAGAAGATTGTGGTAGTGGCCGATTGCACCGGGCATGGCGTACCTGGGGCTTTCATGACCATTGTTGGCAACCAAATTCTTGATGAAGTAGTCAACGAGTATAATATAACAGAACCATGCGATATTTTATACCGAGTAGAGCAACGGTTGTTTAGTTTGTTGTACAGGGAACATCGTGCTGAGCAAACTAAAGATGGGATGGATATGGTAGTGCTCGTGTTTGATGAAATTGCGCAAAAAGTAACCTATTCGGGAGCAAAAAATCCACTCTGTTATGTAACTACCAATTCGACTGGGAAAACGGAAATGCATCGGATTAAAGGTTCGAAGTTTACCATCGAAAGCGTACCCGCTACCCAAGAAAAAATCTTTGAAACGCACGAGGTTCCACTTGCACCAGGTACTACGTTCTACATGTTTTCTGATGGGTACCAAGATCAATTTGGAGGAGACGATGCATACCCAAGGAAATACATGTCGGCTAAGTTCAGAGAGTTCTTATTCCAAATATCTGGACTGCCGATGGAAAAACAGCAAACAGCATTGGCAGAGGAGTTTGACCGTTGGAAAGGAACTCAACGCCAAACCGACGATGTACTGGTTGTAGGCATACGGTATTGAGCCGTGCTAACGAGTTACGGTAAGGTCATTCTGCATTCCTGATAGGTCTATTCGAACTTCGGTACCTTCAATCATTAATTTGAGAGGGGTATCGTTCACATGTACTGCCATGCCGGCAGTGTATGGAAGGATGAATTCGATTTGCCAATTACCATCTTTTTGCTCAATGGTGTAATGTTCTTTGTTCTCTTCAGCTTTCTTATAAATACTAATAGCGTTCTCGGCAATAGGGAGGTTTTCAAGGGAAACATTATGCCAAGTATCGGGCATTTGCGGGCGTATGGCTATGTATGCTCGCCATGCTTCTGGTCTGATACCAAAAAAATGATGAACAATAGGTTTAGCAAGTGCATAGATGTTCCATGCTTGTGCCATCATCCCAAAATCGGGAGAAACCTCGTACATACTACCAGGCAGAGCATAACTAAACGAGTTCACCATACGATGAAGGTAGTCGAGAGCCTGGTTCGGCCTGCCATAGTTGCTCTCTGCAATCGCCTGTACGCCTGTAGGCAGGGTCATTACGGCACCCACATACGAGAATATTTCCATGTCTTCGGCAAAGGAACTATCATCGGTGCCTGCAGACTCGTCGCGGTCAATCCCTGTAACAAATACCCCAAACGGATTCACAAATTTTCGCCCGGTATCTAAAGCTCTCAGGGCTTTGGCGGAGTCTGCAATTCCCATTTCCATAGGAGTATTAACTACCCAGTTGTGGTAAACTACAAAGCCCTGCTTGGCATTGGAGGGTAGCGCTTGCATTTGCTTTTGTACAGCTTGTAATTCGGCAACGGCCCAAGGTTTTTGTAGGGTATCTGCTCGAATAATTGCACCACTCACTAATTCTAAGGCTTTGGCTTTATCGGCTATAAAATCGGCAAAAGAGCCTGCCTCTTCAACCCACCAATTTTCATTGATTTGTAGCTTAATCGAATCGGCAGCCTGTTGGTATTTCATCTTCCATTCATTTTCACCAAAAATCTCAGCCATTTTAGCGGCGGCTTCAAGGCCTTGTTGGGTGTAAACAGCCACATCAATCATTTCAGAGTCGAGCCCATGAATTTCCATCATACCGGCACCCTCGGGGCAGTAGTTCCCGTCGGCGTCTTGTGTGGTAAGCAACCACTGTAGACCCTGTTTCACGGTAGGGTAAAGTGCTTCCAAAAAAGCACGGTCGCCGGTCCATTCGTAGTAATTCCATAGCATGTAGGCAAAGTGTGGGGTCTCGTTAAGATTGCCAGGGTTAAACACCACCCCGTTAGTGGAAGCCTCGTGAATAATCCGCCCATTTCCATTCGTGTTTTCTGAAAGCTGATGGAGCAATTGCAAGGTCTCTTTGGCGAGATTGGGACGGCCAGTTGCTAATACCCCTTGTAAGGCATAGGTATTGTCGCAGCCAAACCACCAAGGATAATCGGGAATACCAGCTGAGAGACCTCGACCGATAGCAGGCACTTCGCGGATAAGCCAATCGGTATTGTATTTCACCCATTCGAATGCTTGCTGCAAGGTAGTATCGGGGATGGTCAGCTTGGCTGTTTCGGCAATGGTTTGGTAGCGTTCTTTTTTGCTTCGGATGAGTGTATCGCTGTGTTTTTTAAGTTCTTGAAGTGTTTCTGTAGCCTCAATTTCTGAAGTGTAAGAACCTGCAATAAAAAGCTGGAGCGTAGTAGTCTGCTTTGCCGCTACTTCTAATGAGTAGGTGAGCGTGCCAACCGTTCCTTTTCCTCTTCTTGTAAAGTTGCATGCACTACGGTACGAATGTTCGGAAGGGGCTTGCTGTGCTCCCCATGTAGCAAACCATTCGTTTTGGGAGTCGCGGGCAAGAAAATCGCCCGACTCGAGGTAGGTGAGTGTATCGGTACCATCGCGAATGCCTGCTTGTTCGGCTAACCAAACTGGGCTTAAGTCGGTAAAGCCACTGAACGAAAACTGAAAATGGATGGGCGATTGGGTTTGATTTTCGAAGGTGTATTCAACCATCATTCCGTTTATTTGGTCGGGGACGAACTGAAGCCGTTGTACCTCTAACCCAATATTGGGTAAAGAGTATGAGCGTTGAGTAGCCATTGGATAATTGATGAAGGCATCGGCTTTGGTAAGGCAAATACGTTGGTCTTCCGTTGCAATATGCGCGGTAAATCCATCTAATAGCTTGATAGGATGACACCAAATGCCTCCCATTTCCCCTTCAACGTGCCACCCGATATCTGGAAAGGAGCCATCTTGGTGGCCTACGGCATACACACGGTCGCCTGCCGTTACCGAAGGTGAGGCAAGATAACGCTCTTGCCCTTTGATGGAAGGCAACCCTTTTAGCTGTTCCTGAAGGGAAGATACTTCATAATCGGTTGTGGCGTTTTCTTGTAGCGACTCCGGCGTACAACCTACAATACTTAAAAATACCATAAAGCCATACAGATGACCGGAAAAGTTCCTGGCTAATCTGCCAAAGATGATGCTGTAATATGGAGGAGGGAAATACATTTTGACGGAATTATGTAGCCAATGCGGCAAAGAGTACTTTATTAAATGCAATAAATTTACGCAAAAAGCAACATTTTTAGGTAAACTTGTAGATTAGCAGAAAAAATAGTAAGTGTGTTTGGCAGCACAAGAATGACTTTATGAAATACACAAACCGATTGGCAAATGAAAGCAGTCCTTACCTTTTGCAACATGCTCATAATCCTGTAGAATGGTATCCATGGGGGGCAGAGGCGCTGGAGAAAGCCAAGCAAGAAGATAAACCCATTATACTGAGTATTGGCTATGCCGCATGTCATTGGTGCCATGTGATGGAGCGAGAATCGTTTGAAAACGAACAACTCGCCCAGCTGATGAATCAGTACTTTGTGTGTATCAAGGTAGACCGAGAAGAGCGCCCCGACATCGACCAAGTATATATGGAAGCCGTGCAGGCGATGGGTGTCCAAGGAGGGTGGCCGCTCAATGTATTCCTTACCTCAAAACAACAACCATTCTTTGGAGGAACCTATTTCCCCCCCAACCAATGGGAAAGTGTGCTTCGCCAAATAGCGCAAGTTTACCGAGAGCGGCGCGATGAACTCGACGAATCGGCTTTAATGGTAACCCGTGCATTGCAACAATCTGAATATGAGCGGTTCGGTATGGAAACCGAATGGGAGTTCTCTTTCCCAGACTTTTCCAAAGCGTTTGAAAAGTTAGCCCAAAAGTTCGACCCGAACTTTGGTGGAATGAAGCGAGCACCTAAGTTTCCCATGCCTACCTTGTATAGCTTCATGCTGCGGTACTACGATTTTGTGGGGAATGAGCAAGCCTTCCATCATGCGATAAAAACGCTTCGCGAAATGGCATTTGGAGGTATATACGATCAAATCGGAGGGGGCTTTGCGCGCTACTCTGTGGATGCTGAATGGTTTGCACCCCATTTTGAAAAAATGCTCTACGACAACGCCCAACTGATTTCGCTATATACCGATGCGTACACACTTACCAGCGACCTTGCCTTTTTGGAGGTCATCGAAGAATCGCTAGCGTTTGTGGTGAGAGAGCTGATGAGCCCCGAAGGGGGGTGCTACTCAGCGCTCGACGCTGATAGCGAAGGTGTAGAAGGCAAATATTACACATGGGAATACCAAGAACTCCAATCGCTGATTGCTGAGGATGACTTGCCGATTTTCCGACAGTATTACGGCATAAACCCCGAAGGAAACTGGGAACATGGTAGAAATATTCTCTATCGATCAGTAGATGAAGAAACGTTTGCAGTAGAGCAAGGCATTAGCTACGACGAACTCGACGAAAAAATTGCTCATTGGAAAACCGTCTTGATGACGACCCGTGCTGAACGAATACGCCCCCAGCTCGACGATAAAATCCTTACTTCGTGGAACGGCTTGATGATTCAAGCCTTTGCCGATGCATACATGGCAACCGGCAGGGTGGCGTATCTGGCTTCGGCACAGCAAATTGCTCGCTTTATCGACGAACACATGACCGAACCGAACGGGCAGCTTTGGCATACTTACAAAGCCGGAAAAGCTTCCGTAATGGGTTTTTTAGAAGATTACGCAGCGGTCATTCAAGGGTATTACAAACTATACCAAGCCGGCTTTGAAAAAGATTGGTTGTTCCGAGCGACAGAACTTACTTCCTATGCCCTCGAAGCCTTCCACGATGAAAAAGACCCCTTGTTATTTTTCACCGATGCGAAAGCGGCACAACTGATTGCCCGAAAGAAAGAAGTATTTGACAATGTGATTCCGGCTTCTAACTCTATCATGGCACATAACCTATACCTGCTAGGCGTTGCCCTAGGGAACAGTGAGTGGATTGCCAAAAGTAAAACCATGTTACAAACTGTGAGCAGCCTGTTGTATAAAGACATGGAATATGTATCGAATTGGGCGAGTTTGGCTACCATGGTGGCAGGAAAAACCGCAGAGGTAGTGATTGTGGGTAGAAAATCTCCCTTTATGGCTCTTGAAATGCGCCAAACCTACATTCCGAATAAAGTAATTATCGCTTCTGAAAAAGAAGATGACAGTTTAGAGCTTTTGAAAGGACGCAAAGCGATTGCAGGTAAAACCACGGTTTATGTTTGCTACAACCGCACGTGCCAGCTCCCTGTACACACGCCGGAAGATGCAGTTGCCATCATTCAGCAAGCCAACACTCAACGCTAAAACGCTATGCTCATAGTAGTCCCCACCGATTTCTCCTCAACAGCTGCGAACGCTGTACAATATGCCTGGGCATTGGCAAACGCACTGCAAGGAAAAGTGCTTTGTTTGAATGCGTATGCTGCTTCAGAATCCGAAGAAAACGTAGCAGAATCGTTTGCCGCATTTTTTCAAACCTATCAACTCCCTATTACCGAAACACTCGCCATTAAAGGAGGTTTGGAAGCAGCTGTAGCCCATTGCCAAGAAAATTATCCGGTTGCGCTTTTGGTAATGGGAACAAAAGGTGCGCAAGGGTTGGGGAAGATTTTAGGCACAAGCCACACTACCGATGTGCTTTCTTCTACAACCATTCCCGTACTGGTGCTGCCTGAAAAATGGCATTTTCAGCCCTACCAATACATTATGTGGGCAAGCGATTTTCAATTTTTAGATAATGATGATGCCCTCGATATATTGGTAGCCCTCGCACAACACTTTGAGGCAGAGGTACGGATTGCCCATGTAAAAACTACCGATAAGCATGGGACACCTGCCGAACATTTAGAGCGCCGCCGCGAAAAGTATGTCTTTGATTCTGAAAATGTGAAATACTCCTTCAAGCGGATACATAGTGCTAACATTAGCAAAGGCATTCAATATTACCTCGATTTAAAAGGGGATAACGATTTATTGGTTCTAGTACGGCGGAAACATGGCTTTATGAGTCGGGTCTTTCGTACCGACCACGCCATGGCATTTGCGGCAAGTCCGAAAGTACCCATACTGATTTTACACGACCTTACCGTATTCAAAACAAATGGTTTTGAGAGGGTTAGGTCTTGAAAATCTTTTTAAAACTCGGGCTTAATCAAGTAAGGACGTTCCTGAAAAAATACCACCGCATTGTTTAGGCTAGTGTGAAAGCCTTGAAGGGTATCCACCTCTTGTTTGAACATTTCCTAAAATGCAAACATTTGAGCACACTCCTGATAACATTTCGTTTTTCAAGAAGAAATTTTAAAAGTTATCACAAAATAAAATGGGAACTTGCCCTAGTGGGGTTTATTGTTAGTTTTTTACGAAAAAATCTTCATTTGTACATTGTTTTTAAAATGGGGACTTGCTCAAAACAACAGTTCCCATTACATAGAGGAATTCTGAATTAATACCGCCACATTTTTCAGAATGGTACAGGGAGGGATTTTGCAGGAGGGAACTCTTCCCCTTTAAAAATGCAGAGAGCCTTCTTGCAAATGCTGCACAAAGAAATAGAAAAACCGAATGCTTAGTAGCATGAAAATGATACCTAAGACGCGATCGGCTAAGCGTAATAAGCGCTCGTTGAGAATATTAGCGATTCGGTTGGCTAAAAATGCTTTGAGGACATCGGCAGTGATTACCGTGCCTAAAACGCCAATGGCAAATGCACTAAATTCTTCTGTAGCATATTTTTTCTGAGTCATCACCGAAGCTAAGATTCCTACCCAAAGCATAATGGTAAATGGGTTAAGCCCGTTGATCAGTATTCCTTTTAAAGTATATCCTAACCAGCCCAAATGTAGTGTGGCCGTTTCGGGATTATCGTTGAGCTGAGCCTGGTGCTGCTTCGAAGATCGCAAGTATTGTATGCCGGTAAACAACAATACAATACCCCCAATCAAACTAGCGTATATCTGAAAATCAATATTCTGAAACAGCTTAGAAAGCCCGAAGAAAATCGCAAATACAAAGAAAAAGTCGGTGAGGAGAATCCCCAAGGCAAATGCCACTCCGTAGGAAAAGCCTTTCATCAAACTCACTCGAATCAGATAAAAGAAAGACGGCCCCACCATAATCACGAGGATAAACCCATATTTAATTCCTTCTAAAATAGGAGTCATAGTTTCATTTTTTGGAACGTAGGACGCACAAATTTATCAGAAATTGTGGCAATAAGCTGCCAAAGCTTTTGTTTGCTTGGAGCGAGGTGATGACAAATGACCATGTGGTTGTCAAACGTAGCTTCCCCACCGCGTTGGCGCTTGAATTCTGCCGCCCCACTGCTCATATTAAGACGCAGCCCTTCGGCGTGGGCGAGCTGCATGAGTTGAAGGTTCATGAACCGATATAACCCTGCGTTTTGGGGCTCGTTGGGGTCGTACCCGATGAAAGGAGTAGTGATTTCGGTGCTACTTTTTGCAACGGCTTGCACGGCTTTCAAGGCGAGGGTATCGTTTTCGAGCAATAAGTAATAATGTAGCAAACCACTAGCGGCACTTTGCCGAATCATTTCTTTCGTATAAATCGGGTTAAATTTAGAATACTTATCTATATATAAGGTATGGTAATACTGTAAGATTGTTTCGAGTTCTTCTTCGCTAAACACTTCTTTTTTTACCCAATGGAATCGGTTGGCCTTTTCCCACAGTTTTTGGTCGCGGATGAAGGCACGTTTCCGTCGGTAGGCATCGTATGCTTTCGGTAAGATGTAGACTTGCCGGCAGGTAATGCGGTGGGCACCGTGCGAATCGGCTAAAAACTGAATAAGCGGTTCGTTCGTGATTTCGTTGAGTGTGCGAAACACCAAAGCACGGTGGGGAAATTGTGCTTGAAGAGCGCGGATCGCTTCAGACCAAGCTTCCTGCGAAATTTCAGGATATAAATTGGTAGAAAGAAGTTGATTGTTAATAAATACCACATTGTCCATTCCCCACCATTCAAAAAGTTTCCGGACACCCCCTACGGCAAAACGCGCTAAGTTCCTTTGCAATGCACTGTACTTGTCGTTCTGCAGCACTTCTTCTTGGGCGTAATCGAAGTATTGAGCAAGAAATGATAGAAGATATGAGTTTTGCGGAGCAGGAGGGAAAGGTGCATAACTAAAAGGGATAGCATACCCTTCTACGGGTAGTAAACCTACCGATTGAGAAGAGTTCTGTATGTAATGTGTCGTCCCTATTTGAGTGAGGGGAGCATAAAACTTCTGTAAACAAGAAGAGAAGGGAGTTGCAGACCAAGGAAACGATGCTAATTGCTCTTGTAAATACACACGGGTTGCCATAACGCACATAAGTCTGTTGAGAATTCACCGATTCGGAAGCGTTTCCGCTCGGGTATTGTAGAATAAGTCGGCAAAATAGAGGATTCTTGGGCAAACCCATGGGATGTTCTTAAAATGATAATAGTTCCTTAGCAACTTGGCAACCCGATTCCCCAAAGAACTGCTGTACCTTCGTGGTTAAATTTTTACGGAAAATCTGTGTGGTATGAATAAGCGAATTAACCAGCTGCGTGATCGGCTGTTTACCAAAATTCACATGAGCAATTTGGTGTATAATACCTGTTGGGAAGATCCGCGCGTCGATCGCCAATTGCTTGACTTTTCTCCTGATAGCAAAGTAGTCATGATTACCAGTGCGGGTTGCAATGCCCTCGACTACTCGCTCGATAAGCCTTCGGCAATCCATTGTGTAGATATGAACTACCGCCAAAATGCCTTGCTAGAACTCAAAAAAGCTACCATCCGCCATGGCGACTACAAACATCACTTCAAAATGTTTGGGAAGGGTACTAACGACAGTGCCGGGGCTTTGTACGCCAAGCACTTGCGGAAGCAACTCTCTAAAGAAGCGCAAAGCTATTGGGACCAGAAAGTAACTGACTTCTTCCACCCAAAAGGCAACCAAAAAACGTTTTACTTTAAAGGAACCTCCGGCAGTTTCGCATGGCTTTTCAAGCAGTATTTCAATTCGAACAAAGATTTGCGCAAACTGGTAACGGCACTCATCAACAGTCAGACCCCTGAGGAACAGCGAGAGGTGTACGACCGTTTAGAGCCGAAGCTAATGAGTAAGTTGCTCATTTGGGTGATGAACCGCCATGTAACCATGGCTATGTTGGGCGTGCCTCGTGCGCAGCGCGACCTGATTGTGCAAAAATATCCCCAAGGCATGGCTGGTTATTTAAAAGATAACCTGCGCCATGTATTCACAGAGCTGCCCATCCATGACAACTACTTTTGGAGGCTCTACATCATGGGGAAATATGCCAAGAAAAGCTGCCCTGAATATTTGAAAGCCGACCACTACGAAACGCTTCAAGATACCATCGATCGGATCAACGTGCATACTACCTCGTTCAGCGGATTTTTGCAGCAAAAGCCAGATGCATACACGCATTATGTATTGCTAGACCACCAAGATTGGCTCGCCCATTATAACCCAGTAGCCTTAGAGGAAGAATGGAAACTCATTTTAGAAAACAGTAAACCTGGCACTAAAATTTTAATGCGTTCAGCAGCTACAGAGATTAACTTTTTCCCAGAATTTGTGAAAGAACGCGTTCGGTTTGATATCGAGAAAGGAAAGCACTACCACCAGATGGATCGTGTAGGAACCTATGGCAGCACCTACATCGGAGAGGTGGTGTAAGTTAGCCATGCTTGAGGAGCCGCGTGACGCTTAGGTATGATGAAGGTATTCTGAAAGGATGGAAAATTATATCCTTTTAACCTCCAAGAAGCTTTTTCTTTGTTTAAAAATTTATAAAACATGTAATTTAGTAATTATCTAATGCGATTACCTCTACAGAGGAATTTCCAGATTCGGAAATAAGTAAGAAATAATGAACTACTAGTAGAGTATAGTTTGGCGACATTGCAGATTTATAAATTTAAAGTTGAGCCTCGCGATAGAGCTTTATTAAGAAATGGATGAAGCAATATCGAAATAAACACTCGGAAAGATGAAGAAAAAGTTATTGGTTATTACTGTGATGATTGTTAGTCCGACAATTCTTACAGCGCAACCCCTTCCGCCTGCACCGGCACCTTTACCCGTTCCATTAAGTGATGGGTTATGGGGTTTGTTGTTGGTCGGGGTATTGTATGGTGTACGAACTTTTGCAAAATATAGTAAGAAGAAATAATAATTGTGCACTATTCTATCAGGGGCTATTTTCACAAAAAATAGCCCCTAATTTATACTATGAAATGGTTTGCCCAGCTTACACGACTTCAGCAGTTTTTGGTAAAAGGTATTGGTTTACTAGTCATTTGGCAGATTGTTTATTCAATGATGCTAGAACCTAGTGGAGTAATTGATTTACCTTTAACTTACTTAGTAAGCGAAGGAGCTACAACCGCATTGAATTGGTTGGGGGTGGATTCCTATTACGAAAGCTATCAGCATAAGCTTGAACCCGCACTGAGTGGCACTATTTTATACATTGATGGGGTGCAAAGTGTGGGTATTGGCAATGCCTGCAACGGGTTAGAAATTATGGTATTATTTATCGGCTTTTTACTCATTTTTCCGGGTAAAGCCAACACTAAAATATGGTATTTACTTTTCGGGTTGCTACTAATTTATATAGCTAATATCATAAGAGTGATTTTATTGGGAATCAACTATATTGAAAGTCCAAGTACCTTCGATTTTAACCACAAATACACGTATAAAATTGCTGTTTATGTAATCGTTTTTATTCTTTGGGTTATTTGGGTAGAAAAATTATCGGGTGTAAAGTGGGAAAAATCACAAAACAAAACCTAAATAGTAAGCTTTTTTTTGCCCTAACCGTTTGGGGGATTGCGTTGATTTGGGGGTATTATTTTGGAGATAAAGTACCCAAGAGCTGGGGCTATTTTTTTAGCGAATACACTTGGGTACTGCTTGGTAAATTACCATTAGCTAGCCCTGATAAAGTTGGTATCAATTTGCGCTTTGCCTTCTGGGTAAATCATCGCCTTTTTTTCCTTTTTTATTTTCTTATTAATGTAATTGTACTCGCTTTAGTGGTGCCAAACCGTTTATTTGTAAAGCGATATATCAAAGTGATGGTGGTGTTATATGTAGTACACAGTTTATTAGATACGTTCGGATGGTTCGAAGTTGAACAACTTTCTTGGAGGAGTTATTGGGTATACAAGCTGTTTAGTTTTTTTGCAACCCCACTTATTTGTCTTTTAGGAATAATTCTCTACAAGGTTGAACAAAAATTATAACAATCATTTACTTTATTTTAAAATTGAAGATGTCTTTTCTGAAATTCCACCAATGAATAAATAATCCTCATTATGCATAGATTTCTGCAATGTATTCGCATATTCTGCTTCCTTTTCGGTTATCTATGGGTAGCGTTGCCCACAAACGCCCAGCTTCTATGGGAAATTAGTGGGAATGGACTTATGCAGCCCTCGTACCTCTATGGGACTATGCATGTGAACGACGAGCGCGTGTATCGAGCCAGTGAACGAGCTATGCCATTTTTCGAGCAATGCGAAGTATTTGCCGGAGAGTTAAAGTTTGACCAAGGCATGAACATGGAAATGATGAGCCATCTGTTTATGCCCGGCGATACAACTCTTTCCGATTTGCTCTCGAAAGAACAGTATGCCTTTGTGAAGCCTTTGTTGGATGAAAAATTGGGAATCATGGCAAGCTTTACCGAACGCATGAAACCCATTTTTGTATCGGTTTTGATGTCGGATACAGATATGCTCCAATCCGATAAATTGCCAATCGATTTGCATTTTCAAGAAGTAGCCAAAGAAAAAGGGATACAAGTGGTAGGGCTGGAAACGTTCGACGAACAATTGGCGGCATTTAATAGCATCCCTCTGCAATTGCAGGCAGATATGCTTTACGAAGAGCTACAGAACGCTGCTGACGAAGATGGAAATCCTACCGATGATCTTATCGAACTGTATGTAACGGAAAACCTGGATAGTCTGTATACGATGACGTTCGAAACGTATGGAGAGGAGCTTGGGGATGTGTTGCTTATTCAGCGAAACCAAAAAATGGCAGAACGCATTGCGAAAATGTTACCCAACCAACGTGTTTTTATTGGAGTGGGTGCGGCGCATCTGCCCGGCACTGAAGGTGTAGTGGCGTTGCTTAGGTTGCAAGGCTTTACGGTATCTCCCATTAAGAAATAAAGCAAGCGTAAGCGAAAACTGGGCTTGCTTAAATACAGGGAATCTCTAATTTTACTAATTCATAGGTAACTTCTCGATGGCAACTGCTATGAGAAGTTTTTTTCAATTTCATCCAAAAAAAGTAGCAATTATATGCAAGTTTCGAACCGTTTAAACGCTCTTTCAGAATCAGCAACGCTGGCAATGGCTGTAAAAGCCCGTGAGTTGCAAGCGAAAGGCATTGAGGTAATTAAACTCAACTTGGGAGAGCCCGACTTCCCAACGCCTCAACATATACAAGAAGCCGCGATTGAAGCAATTCAATCCGGGAAATATTTTGCATACCCACCAGTACCTGGCTACCAAGACCTTCGCGAAGCGATTGCTGAAAAATTACAGCGCGACAATGGGTTGTCGTACAAGGCTAATAACATTGTGGTTTCAACAGGGGCAAAACAATCGATTGCCAACGTATTGCTTAGCTTGGTGAATCCGGGCGAAGAAGTGATTGTATTTACGCCTTATTGGGTAACCTATAGCGAACAAGTAAAACTTGCAGAGGGGGTTCCTGTATTTCTAAAAGGAAGTATCGAAACTGATTTTAAAGTGAATGCGGCTCAGTTGAAAGAGGCAATCAACCCAAAGACCAAAGCCATTCTGTTTTCGTCGCCTTGTAACCCCACGGGCACCGTATTCCAGAAAGAAGAGCTCGCCGCATTGGCAGACGTTTTGAAAGACCATCCGAATGTTTATATTATTTCTGATGAAATTTATGAGTTTATCAATTTTGGAGGGAAGCACGCCAGTATCGCAGAATTCGACTTCCTGAAAGATCGTACCATTATCGTAAATGGCTTTTCTAAGGGCTATGCCATGACCGGCTGGCGCTTGGGCTATATCGCAGCACCTGAGTGGATCGCACAGGCTTGTAATAAATTGCAAGGGCAGATTACCTCAGGCACCAATTCTATTGCTCAACGTGCAGCAATTGCCGCTTTGAAGGGAGGAATGGAGGCTTCAGAAGCGATGAAAGAAGCCTATCTGCGCCGTCGCGATTTGGTAAAAGGATTGCTCGATGCCATTGATGGAGTTAAAACAAATACGCCAGAAGGAGCATTTTATATTTTCCCCGATGTAAGTGCTTTTTTTGGAAAATCTGATGGAGAACAAACCATTGCCAATAGCGACGATTTAGCCATGTACCTGCTCAATAAAGCACATGTTTCGGTAGTTACTGGTTCGGCATTTGGTGCCCCGGAATGTATTCGAATTTCATTCGCAGCTTCTGATGAGGAATTGAAAGAAGCCGTTCGGCGTATCGGAGAAGCCCTCAATGCTTTAAAATAACTCGAACAGGGGGAGAAGCTCAGGCTCCCTCTTTTTTTTTACAGAATTTTGGATAGCCTGTTTCTTGAGTAACCCATCAACGGTTGCCATTGCGCAATCGGGTATACACTCAAAATAAATTGGTTGGGAAAAATATAGCATTGCACATCCTTGATAATCAAGTAAAAAAAATCCTCATATCAGATAAACCCTGCTACACATCATGCTTGAGGCTCTTACCAAACAATCGATACGGCAAAAAATGCTTTATTTACGCAACGGACTCTCGCCAGAAGAACATGCACAACGTTCGGCAGCGGTGGTTCATCAGTTGTGGAATGCACTTCGGGAGGCAGAAATCAAAACGGTCCATACGTTTTTACCGATTCGTAGCGAAATTAATATTCTTCCCTTGGTAGAGCGCCTTTTGGAGGAGCAGATAACCGTTATAATTCCCAAGACACTTCCCCACCAGACGTTAAAACACTTGCAGCTTTCTTCCCTCAGTAGTTTGGTAAAAGGAAAATACGGCACACAATTCCCTACACCCGAAGTGGAATACAAAGGGGTACTCGACGCGATTATAGTACCCGGCCTTGCATTTTCAAAAGAAGGTTACCGTTTAGGATATGGAGGGGGCTATTACGATCGCTTTTTGGCACAACACCCTCATGCTTTGCAAATAGGCGTGGGATTTTGGTTTCAACGTCTGCCAGATGTGCCCATAGAGTCGCACGATGCCAAGCTTTCTCAGGTGATAGTAGCCTAGTTGTATGATGAACCCTATAGCCACCCTTGTAGAACAAATTGAGCTTGAGCAGCTTTGGCAAACTCAAGTAACAGTGACGCGTCAAGAGTTTCTTAAAGTAGGTGGCACTACCGACACCCGTTTGTACTTTGTAGAGCAAGGCACATTGCATGTGTTTAGGTTAGATGATGGAAAAGAACAAACCATTCGGTTTGGCTATCGGGGGGATATCATTGCGGCACTTGACTCATTTCTCACCGATCGACCCTCTGGGTTATACATTCAGGTACTAAAAAAAGCCACACTCAAGGTAATCGATAAGCAGACTTTCAAGACTTTTGTATACAGTACCCCAGAGCGCCTCAATACTTGGGTTCAATTGTTAGAAGGCTTTGTGGTGCAACAGATGGAACGCGAAAACGATTTATTAATCACCTCGCCGGTGGAACGATACGAGCGCGTTTTGGAACGAAGCCCTCATTTATTTCAGGAAGTACCCCATAAATACATCGCTTCGTATTTGCGTATGTCGCCTGAAACTTTATCACGCCTTCAGAAATCTTGACAGGCGTCAAGATTTTTACCGAGGCTTTTCCACACCTTTGAGTATCTCAATAGTTCATTCATCCTAACGTAAAAACCATGAAAACCGCCTCTTCACAACTTCTTAGCGAGCTGAATCAGTATATAGAAAAACACCTTGAAGAATTGGCTCATTTTGCACTACTCCCTGAGCCTACCCTCAATTGGAAACCCGACTTAGCCACTTGGAGTGTGCTAGAGTGCCTAGAACATCTAGTGCGATACGGGAATTTCTATTTACCTGAAGTAACACAGCGCATACAAAGTGCCAAGCACACACCTCGCCCAACTTTTACAAGCGGATGGGTAGGAAATTACTTTGCCCAAAGTATGCTCCCCGGCCCTCAGATGAAAAAAATGAACACATTTAAAAGTAAAAACCCTGCTGGAAGTGCTTTAAATTTGGACGTATTGAAAGCGTTTGAACAGCAGCTCGAAGAGTGGCAACGGCTACTAAATCAGGCGGCGAACGTCGATTTGCAAACGGTTCGAACTAGTACCACCTTGGGAAAGTACCCTAAATTGCGTTTGGGCGATACCCTGCGCATTGTGATTTACCACAACGAACGGCATATGTGGCAAATTGAACGCATCCTTTCGGGCACACCTAAGGAGAAAGAGAGGAAATAGACTCAAGGCTAATTGGATTGTTGAGGAGTCCTCAAATCACATACATTTTAGTTGAATTACCCATTTGCTTTTGCCATAGGCGGAAGCATAGCCGCCTTTTTATTTTGGTACGATGCCATATCGACTAAAATATTTGCAAGCATCCCAATGGCTTCTACAATATTGGGGCCTTTGTTGAGCATTACGCATTCGGTGCGTTGTGCCATGGTTGCATCGGTAAGTTCTGCTCTGGAAGGAATGCCTTTTTTTGCGAGTGTTTCGAGCACTTGAGTGGCCCACACCAACGGAATATGTGCCGCATGGCAAAGGGAAAGAATTTCTTCTTGCATGCGCCCGAGATTTTGCCAGCCAGCTTCTATAGCCAAATCGCCACGGGCAATCATTACGCCCAGCGGATAGTGTTGCATAGCGGTGAGCAAAATATCGGTAAGTTGATTGTAGCCCGTTACAGTTTCAATTTTTAAGATGATACCCACCTTTTCGGTGGCATTGCATCGGGCGAGTTCTTCGCGCAAGCGTTCTACATCGGATGCACGGTTCACAAACGAAAGATTCACCACATCGGCATATTCGGCAACAAAATCGAGGTCTGTAATATCTTTAGGAGTCAACCCACTGATTTTTAAGTTGCTCTGCGGAAAGTTAATGCCCTTATCGGCGCGTAGTTTACCACCATTAGGAGGCGTATGTGTGATGCGAACATTCACTTCTTCGATAGAAACACTTTGGATAATGCCGGCGATTTTACCATCGTCGAACAAAACGGTTTCCCCTGCTTTCAAATCGTAGAATACGTGGGGGGCAGTGCACGAGATAAACGCTGGGCGGATTAGGTCTCCGGCATCGTCGTACTCGGCAGGCATGCCCGGGGCATTCGATTTGGTAAGCAACAGCACATCGCCTGTTTGCAATACAAGGGGCATTTCTACAGCAGGCAATGCGCCTATGGTGCCAACTATTTCTGTTTTTTTCTTTTTAAGAGATAGGCGTGTGCCAGTTTCTAAGTACACGGTTTTGTGGCATACTACGGTTACTTTCTGCTCTTCTACTGCTTCTACATAGAGTACTCTCTTTTTCTGGCGGGCATCGCGGAGTTTCAAGGTAGTGCCTTCTCTTAGTTCTTGTAAAAAAGACTCAGGGACGGGTACTGATTCTGGAGCGGGGGGAGTGGTTTCGGGTTGTAGATAGAAACGAGCAGGCATTACTACCTCTCCTTTTTCGTTTTTTTGAGCCTTAAATCGTACCACATGCGGACCGGGCTGCACGGCACCGGTTCGAATTTTAGGCCCTGCCAAGTCCATACAGATTTTTACTTCTTTTCCGCGCTGGTGCCCACTTGCCTTAATAAATTGCACCATTGTTTTCCAATCGTGGGGCGTATCGTGGGCACAATTAATGCGAGCACAATCTAGCCCGGCGGCAAGCATTTTATCGGCAATTTCTTGGGAGTGAGCCGCTTCGGTGGGTTGAGTTACCATGATGCTCACATTCCGATTAGGCGGTGTTTTGCCCAGCAACGCTTCGGAGTGCTCTTTTAATAACGTACCTCCAAGTTCAATTTTTTCGGAGGGGATGCTTTGCAAATCGAGCGGATTAGCCTGCAAAAAATTTTGCAAGATGGCAATAGTAGCCTCCACACTCGGCAAAATATGCGCTTCAGCTTTTGCAAGCCGCGACATCCCCAATTTGGAAAGAGTAATTTGCAGTTGGCGGATATCGTGCCGCCGCAAAGCCCGATAGTGTAATAAATTAGCAGCACTGTCACGCCATTTGGGGTGTACTCGGTTGAGCCGTTCTTGGTGCTCTAGTTCAAGGTTTTTAGCATCGGTAACCAGTTGCTGTAATTGGGCAATGGTTTGCGCCAGAATGGAGGAGTCCATATAAAGTTGTTTCCATTTTATCAATCTGTAAATGTAAAATCCCCTCAGCGCATTATAAACATCCGAGGGGATTTTCACGGAAGATTTGCCGATGGGCTTACAAGTCTTGGTGGAGTAGTACTACACTGTGTCGGGTATCGAGCGTAACGGTTCCGTTTGTAACGGTTGCCCGTTTGCCTGAATACGCATCGGTGAGTTCAGTACCTTCGGCAAATACACCGGTTACTGGTAAGTTTTTTTCGCCTTCAGGCATATCGAGTCCAACCACTACTTTATCGAGCCAATCGCCTTGTTGGTAAATGCGCTTAAATACATAGGGTTTCTCTGAGAGCATTTCGTGTGCTCCTGCGCCAATTGCTGGGTGGGCTTTGCGGAATTGCCCTAGCTTTTGCCAATGGATGAGCACATCAATAATTTCTTGGTTGCCACGTGTCGCATTTTCTTCAATTTCTTCCCAATTCATGAACGAGCGCAGCGTAGCATCTCCCTCTGTTCCTTCAACGATTAACGATCGGCTACTTTCATCGCCGTAGTACACCTGCGCAGCACCCTGGGCAAGCAGTAATTTATTAGCCGCTTCGAAGGGCTTCGTGCGCTGAGCATCAAAAGGGCTGCCGTCGTCGTGCGAAGAAAGATAGTTCACCACATTGTGTTCAGGTAATTTGGTGCGCAGTAGGCTATCGTATTTTGTGTAAATCTCTTCGTACGATTTTTCGTTAGCATCGTATTTAAATTCAAAATTGATGAGGCTTTTAAAGCCTTCAGCGAAATAATCGACGTTTTTATCGCCGAAATCGTACATTCTTCCTCCTGAAATGCCATATCCGTAGACTTCGCCCATCATATAGAATTCGTTATCGTCCATTACTTTATCTGGGTTTTCTGTTTTCCATTGCTGAAAAGCCGCCAATGCCTCTTTCCACAATTCGCCCCATACGCTTTCTTCAGTATGTTTCACGGTATCTACCCGAAAACCATCTACGCCAAACTCTCGGATGTAATCGGTGAGCCATTTGATGATGTAAAAGCGAGGAGCACGCGGATACCCTGTCCGTTCAAAAAACGCATCGAGTTCTGCAATTTCTTGTTCGTAGCGCCCTTCTTCTTTCCACTTTGCTTCAAGGTGAGGCGGAATGCCTACTTCCTCGTCGCTATTGGTTAACACATCGGGAAGGTTTTTTACGAGCGTACACGAAACCGTCGTCTCGTAATCTTGATAGGTACACTGCGGTTCGGTGCGTACCCAATTTTCCCACACAGGATCTTTCTCAGTTACAGGGCCGGTATGGTTGACTACCACATCTAAGATGATTCGGATTCCGTTGGCATGTGCTTTTTCTACCAATTCGCTAAGGTCTTCGAACGTGCCAAAGTTAGGGTCGAGCGTAGTCCAATCTTTTGTCCAATATCCGTGGAAACCATACGTAGCTCCTGTACCTTCATCTACTCCCTCGTGAATCTGTTCTACGATTGGGGTAAACCAAATGGCAGAAATCCCCAACTTTGTAAAGTAGCCTTCTTCTATCTTTTGAGTAATTCCTTTAAGGTCGCCTCCCATAAATCCTCGTAATACACCGGTTTCGCCATCGCGCCCGAAATTTACATCGTTTTCCGTACTGCCATTATTGAACCGGTCGGTCAGTAAAAAATAGATATTAGCGTTATCCCAAGTAAATGGAACATTCGTAGGGGCTTGGGCACTTACATCGGGCAAGCGCCCTTCTGTAGGGGTATCAGTAGTATCTTTCGGTGGCTCGCAGCCTAAGGCACTCAACAGAAAAATCAGTGCGAATAGTTGAATTTTTTTCATGTTTTGCAGTATTATTTGAATAATAGATTGATGGAAGTAGCATCCTACAATTTAGAAATACATGCTATAATCCGTTTGTAATTATTTTGAATATAAGCAGTATGGGCATTTTTTACACGCAAAAAGCGTATTTTCCTATCAGAGATTCATCCGTATGCCCATAGCGCAGTACTCCTCTGCCGATTGCTTTCCTACTTTTTGCCGAAAAGGCGTAAAATTTGCCGATTTTTGTAAGGTATAGCAATCCGGTATCCTTATGGCATTTTCTATCACTCCTTTTCGCATTTTGTTTTTATTTCTGTTCGTTTCGGTCATAATATCCACTACCGTTTATGGACAGGCTCCCATCAACGACTTGCCCTGCAATGCAACAGATTTGGGCGTAGTGCGCACCCAAGAAGTACTCGAACTGAACAGTGTATCGAATGTAGGAGCCACTTCCGAAAATACATTTTTAAATGGGAGTTGCTTAGGCGAAGATCCCTGGCAAAATACTGTTTATTTTCGTTTTACGTTGGATACGCCCTTCATCCGAGGTATGCGCGTCGATATTATCCCTGAAGACAATGCCCGATTAAACGTTGCGCTAATGACCCCTGACGTTTGCGGGGGGGTAGGGCAGTGGTTTTTGGGTTCCGATGCCTGCGCTTCAGCCGATAGCATGGCGCTTTTCACAGGGTTAACATGTGTGGAAAATCGCCAAGAGTTTTACATCATTGTGGGTTCACAAAGCGATCTTGAAGAGGGAACTTTTTCTTTAAGGGTCGCGCCGATAGAACCCACTTATTGCGATGGCTGCAAAAATGGAAACGAAACCGTAGTAGATGGCCCGTTCAGTGTAAGTGCCACTACCATAACCCCATCGTTAATTGGAGCAGCGAACGGAAGTATCCAAATCGATGAAGTACAAGGGGGCGATGCTCCTACAACCTACTCGCTCGATGGAGGGCCTTTTCAAAGCCAGCCGTTATTTGATAACCTCGCCGAGGGTAACTACACCCTTATTGTGCAAGATGCCAACGGCTGCAATATCACGTTTCCCTTCGCAATTCCTAGTATTGATACCGTAGCCCCTCCAACGATAAATTCTCCCATCGTGGTATGCCAAAACACGCCAATCCCGATTGCCAGTGCCAATGGGTTAAATGTACGTTGGTATGCCGATGCAGGCTTGAACGAGTTGCTCACCACAGGGCAAATCTACCAGCCGGAAACAGTACCCGATACGCTGTATGTAACTCAAACCATAAACGATATCGAAAGCGAACCAGTCCCTTTTTTCGTGAACCTGAAAGAGGGCGTAGTGCCTGCAGAAATTCAAGCAACCCCTTTAATTGGATATGCCCCCTTAACTGTAAACTTTTCTGCTGTTAGCGACCAGAACGCCGCCTCCTACCTGTGGAACTTAGGCGATAGCAGCTTTGCCATTACCCCAACGCCCGTCAACCGCTACACCGAACAAGGAGAATATACCGTAGTGCTCGAAGTAACCGATCAGGATGGCTGTACCAATACCGATTCGGTAACTATCCGAGTAATTCCACCATTAGACGTCCACACAGGGATTTCGCCCAATGCCGATGGCTTTAACGATGTTTGGATTATCGATAACATCGACCAAGCAGCCGGGCATACTATAAAAGTGTACAACCAATGGGGGAATCTTGTGTTTGAGTCTACCAATTATCAAAGCGATTGGGGAGGTGCTAACTTAGCCGATGGCACTTATTTCTATACCATAGAATTTGAAAGCGGCCTACCCCCACTAAAAGGCTATTTGATGATACTACGCTAACGCTCGGTAGCTATGCATTCACTAACTTCAGTACTTTGTGGGTATTCTCGAAACGAAGAAGCCCGGGAAAGTGGGGCCTTATAAAGCGTTCAGAATTAGGTTGCCCAAATCAAGGAAATCCTCAAATTGCATAACTCTTGGTATATCTATGGGTTCTATGTAATTTACCCAAAGAGTAACCATGCTTATGTACCAATTGACACAAAAGTTGAGTTACTAATGCAAGGAAATCGATTCGATTTGGAAACGAGCATACTATGGAAAGCACTGAAACGCAAAAGCCAGCAGCCTCGAAGAACAACGTTTTAGAGGGATTTCGCTGGGAAAATATCAGCATCCGATTTAAAGTACAATTAGCCCTATTTATTGTGGCAAACATCGCCATTTTTACCATTGGTGCGCTAGGGTATATTTCGGCAACTAATGCTTTAGAAAAAGTAACGTTCGACCAGCTACGCTCGGTAAGGGAAACTAAACGGCAAGCCATCACCGATTATTTTGACCAGCTTCGTAAACAGGTGATTACCCTTTCTGAAAGTCGGATGACTGTGGATGCCATGCAAAATTTTAAAAATGCTTCTTTATTCTTAGAAAATGATTTTTACGGAGATGTACCGCCAGACTCTATGCTAGTGAGTTTGAACGATTATTACGCAGGGGAATTTTTACCTGCATGGCAAAAAATTTCTAACGATACCACCGCTACCGTAGAAGAGTTTATGATTGATAACAGCGCCTCGCTGAAGCTACAATTCTATTATATTAGCGGAAACCCATACCCTACAGGTTCTAAAGACCTCCTCGAAAAAAGCAACGATGGAAGCTTGTACAGTGATGTTCATGCGCGTTATCATTCCATTTATCGCAATTACCTCAAAGAGTTTGATATTTATGATATTTTCTTGATAGAGCCTGAATCGGGGCGCATCATCTATTCCGTTTTTAAAGAAGTCGATTACATGACTAGCTTAAAAGATGGCCCTTATCGCGATTCCAACATCGCAGAAGTTTTTCGTAAAGCGGCAGAATCGCCCTTTAAAAATTTTGTTGCGCTGACCGACTTCGAAAAATATCCCCCTTCGTACGATGCCCCAGCGGCATTCATTGCATCGCCTATTTTCGATAAGCAAGAAAAAATTGGGGTACTCGCTTTCCAAATCTCACCCAATGCTATCCGAAATATTATTACCGGTAACCAGCAATGGGAAGTAGAAGGCTTGGGTGTAACCGGCGAAACCTACTTGATTGGCAGCGACTTTAAAATGCGAAGCGATGCCCGCATGCTTATCGAAAACCCCGATGGTTTTTTTGAAACTATTGAAAAAATGTACACACCCAAAGAAGTGGAACTCATTCGCCGGCACAATACCTCACTATTATTTCAACCTGTAGAAACCGAAGCCGCTCGCTTAGCTTTACAAGGAGTAACCGGCGTTGAAATTATTGAAAACTACCGAGGAACGCGCTCGCTTAGTGCCTTCAGCGATCTTGATATCGAAGGCGTAGATTGGGCAATCGTTTCTGAAATTGAAGAAGAAGAAGCCTTTTCGCTCATTTATACCCTACAACGCAACATCTTCCTAGCGATGGTGGTCATCTTTGTGGTTACCTCGTTACTTGGGTACTTTTACTCGCGTTGGTTTGTAAAACCCATTAAAAAACTGCGTAATACCTTAATGGAGCTATCAGAAGGGAAATCGGTGAAACGGTTAAATGTGTTTGGAACGGATGAGATTGGACAAACTACTTTCGCTATGAACCATTTGATTGATAGAATTGATAAAGCAGCTAAGTTTGCCGAAGCAATAGGACAGGGGCAGTTTGACTCTAGTTTTAAAGCTATTGGCGAAGAAGATCAGCTGGGTAAATCGCTCACTGAAATGCGAGATCAGTTGAAGTCAGTTGCCGACGACGATCGAAAGCGCAACTGGACTACCGAGGGGATGGCACAGTTTTCCGATATCCTTCGAAAACATAATCATGATTTGGCATCGCTCACCGATCAAGCTCTTCATTTTCTTATGAATTACGTAGGGTTGGCACAAGGAGCAGTGTACCTCATCGAACGGGAAAACGGGCAGAAAGAATGGCTGGAAATGAAAGCATGCTATGCCTACGAGCGCAAAAAACACATGAATTTACAGATTGAATGGGGGCAAGGTGTAGTAAGCCAATGTTGGCAAGATCGCGACTCGATTTACATGAACGACATCCCCTCAGAATATCCTGCCATTAGAACAGGACTTATGAAAATGATTCCTAAGGCTATTTTACTCGAACCCATCATGATGAACGAGGTGATTTACGGTGTGATTGAGGTGGCTTCGTTAGAGGAAATCCCTCTTTATCGCAGAGAGTTCATCCAAAAGGTAACTATAAATTTAGCTTCTAGCATTGCGAGCGCTCTTAATGCACTCAATACGCAGAGTTTACTGCGCGAATCGCAACAACTTACACAACCGCCCAAGCCAAAAATGGAGCGCAATGTCTCCTCTCAAAATTCTACCTCTGTTTCTACCGAGTAAAAAATAACGTATGGCTATATTACCTCACTCCTCACTTGTCGAAGCGGCGCAATCGTTTGCCATAATGCACTTACAAAGCCTTCCTTCGCATTTTGTCTACCACGATCTTACCCATACTCAAGAAGTGGTAGAGGCTGCCCAAGAAATCGGAGAAGCTTCAGCTCTCCCCGAAGATTCCCTCGAAATGGTGTTAGTTGCTGCATGGCTGCACGATATTGGCTACACCGACTCCAATACCCACGACCACGAAACGGTAAGTAAGCAGACTGCTCGTGAATTTTTACAAAAAGAAGGGCTGGATGAAGCCCGCATTGTGCAAGTAGAGGGTCTGATTGAGGCTACTCGCATGCCTCAAACCCCCAAAACATTGGCAGAACAGGTAATCTGCGATGCTGATTTGTACCACCTTTCAACCAAGCAATTTGCCGAGAAAAGTCTTTTGCTTCGCCAAGAATGGGAACATACCCAACCGGCGACTTATACCGAACAGGCATGGCTCGAAGAAAACATCTCTTTTCTGGAAAAACATCAATATTTCACACCGTATGCCCAAGAAAACTTGAACGAGGGAAAGGCTAAAAACCTTAAGAAACTCGAAAAACGGCTTAAAAAGCTGAAGAAACAAGAAGAAGACTATTTGATGAGCGAGTTAGGAGTAGATAGTACGCAGCTCAAGAAAATGAAAAAGAAACTTGAGAAGGCAGAAGGGCGACCTGAAAGAGGAATTGAAACCATGTTCCGTGTTACTTCCCGAAACCATGTGGATTTTAGCTCAATGGCCGATAGCAAAGCCAACATACTAATTTCGGTCAACTCTATCATTATCACCATCATTATCGGGGTGCTCATTCGTAAGCTCGATAGCAACCCACACCTTATCATTCCCACATTTTTATTGCTCACAGTATGCCTTTCCTCCATCGTATTTGCCATTTTAGCTACACGTCCTAACGTAACTTCTGGCCGTTTTACGAAGGAAGACATTCAAGAAAAACGCGCAAACCTGTTGTTTTTTGGCAATTTCTATAAAATGAAACTCCAAGATTTTGAGTGGGGAATGAAAGAAATGATTGAAGATGCCGACTATCTATACGGCAGCATGATTCGCGATATTTATTTCATAGGGTCAGTCTTGGGAAAAAAGTACCACTACTTGCGGATAGCTTACACCATTTTTATGATTGGGCTAGTTGTAGCGTCTATCTCGTTCATGATTGCCAGCATGCTCGCTCCGGAAAGTGCCACTTTACAAAATGTAGAGTCCTTGTTTTAGCATTGCCTCTTCATTTTCAACCGTAGCGGCGAACTGCTCAATTCGTTTCGAGTATATCATTGCAAAAGCCGCTTTACAAACGTAGGGTGGTGGAATGCACTTTTATGGATGGCAGCATTGTAATACTTTAAATCATGCAGCGAAACAAACCGTTGTTGCCGTTCAGAGTTTACACTCACTTTTTCCTCTATCAGGGCAAAACTCCACATACCGGTTAAATAAGAAGGGGTAAACGCTAAATAATGCGTTACGCGTTTTGGGGTAAACACCTGCTGTAATAGCCGAAAGTTTTGCCGAAATACGGCTCGGTTAATTGCCGGCGAACCTAGCGGAACCACCAAGCTGGCGTTAGGCTTCATAATTTCTTCTAGGGCTTGGTAGAAGCTACTTTCCATAGCGCGCTCGCTGCTGTATAAGGGGTCATTGGCATCCATGAGGATTACGTCGAACCTCTCTTGGCTTTCTGCTATAAAGGTTTGTGCATCTTGGTTCACTACCTGAAGGCGGCTATCTGCAAAGGCGCTCTCTAACGAAGGGAAAAACATTTTGCATACTTCCGAGACACGTTTGTCTACCTCTACTAAGGTTACCTTTTCTACCTCGGAGTGGCGCATTACTTCACGGATAGCCCCCCCATCGCCGCCACCAATCACCAAAATATTTTTAGGGGAAGGATGGCTGAGCATTGGTACATGTACTAGCATTTCGTGGTAAGCGTTTTCATCTTGCTGTGTAATGGCAATGCTGCCGTTGAGTACGAGCATTTTACCAAACACCGCTGTTTGATACACCTCAATTTTTTGAAAAGGACTTTCCTCTCGGTGCAACAGCGTACCTGCATGGCGTACTGAAAGCGCTAAATGCTGGGCGCGTTCTGTAAACCAAATATCTTCAGTAAATGTACTTTCAGGGAGCACCCCTTGAGGTACTGTCGTAGGTAGTGGTTGAGAAGCAGGGAGTTGGCTCATTTGCCCGCGGCTAAGTTCTATACACGAAACGCGCTGTGCTTGTAGCTGTTTTTCTAAGCTCGAAAGGGCTATCCACGGATCTACCGAATCGCCACAAGTATAAATATCTACCGAAGCGTAGCCATACTCTGGCCAGGTGTGGATTGCCAAATGACTTTCCTGAATTACTACGACTCCTGAAACTCCAAAAGGGGCAAAATGATGAAACGTTACATTCACTAAGGTAGCATTTGCTTTTTGGGCGGCTGTTACCATCGCATCTTTAACATGATCTACTTCGTGTAGTAGGGAGGAAGGACAATCGAACAGTTCAGCGATAAGGTGTCGCCCTAGGGCATTGAGTTGTGGCATAATGATGTATTAAAAGATGTGCAGAACAAGTTTGCTAAAACTCTGCAAACTTCTAGCTCTCCGACTGATTTTAAAACTTCGGATACAAACAAGCTATGCGAAAATGCTAAGTGTGTGTTAATTTCACCAAGCGGACTTGAACCTCAACCTATGGCAAATGCACTGCAACCTCGGAAACGTGTAGGAAGTTATCCGGCTTCTAACGTGATTTTTAGTATTACCACTGCCTTATTCATGATTGGGCTTTTTTTGCTGTTTACAGTGAATGCTTCTCGGCTCACCCAAAAATTGAAAGAAGATATTGAAGTACAGATACTGCTCAGCAACGATCTGTCGGAAATAGAACGAGGAAAGTTAGAAAATGCATTAGCCTCTAAGCCCTACATTGATCGACAACAAAACCAACCGCGCATTCGGTATCGTAGCAAAGAAGCATGGGCAGAACAAATGGCTGCCGAAACCGGCGAAGACTTTGTGAGTTTTCTGGGGGAAAATCCACTACGCGATGCCTTCTTAGTAAACATACGCTCCGATTATTACGATAGCAACCACATGAAAGCCATTCAGCAAGAGCTACAAACTCTTTCCGGTGTATTTGAGGTAGTATATGCTGAGCGGTTGGTAGCCAAAATAAATGCAAATATTGCCCGAATAGGAATTGTATTGGGCGTTTTTATCGCTATTTTCTTAATCACTGTTGTAGTGCTTATCCATAATTCAATCAAACTCGCCCTATTTTCACAGCGGTTTCTCATTCGCAGTATGCAATTAGTAGGGGCAACGGGGTGGTTTATCAAAAAACCTTTTTTATGGCAAGCTTTGTGGCAGGGATGTTTAAGTGGCGGTATAGCTTCAGGAATTTTAGCGGTGTTGCTTTGGTATAGTTTACAACAGATTGAAGAATTGGCATTGTTGCAAAACCTTGGGCTAAATGCAGCAATCTTTTTAGGAATTGTCTGTTTAGGAGGGATGGTAAGTACCGCCAGTGCTTATTTAGCAGTCAGTCGGTATTTACGTATGAAGCTTGATGAGTTGTATTAAGCTGTGGCCCCTTTCTTAAAAGTTTTGTAGCAGGAGACTAACCAACTGAGGGATTCCCTATTGATTCGCACTTGGCAATTGCATCCCCTACCTTCGCATTCCATACCAATTTCCATTTTCATGAAGTTATCAAAAGGAGTGCTATTTATGCTCATCGCCGTGAGCTTTTTTTCTACCATGAGCTTGCTAGTCAAGCTATTACAGCATATTCCTGCCGTACAAATTGTTTTTTTTCGTTCGCTGGTTTCGTTTGTGCTGAGTGTAGCGCTATTGCGTGGGCAAGGGGTATCGGTATGGGGAACCCGCAAAGGGTTGCTACTCATGCGAGGAGTATTCGGAGCTATTGCGCTCATGTTGTACTTTACCGTTTTGCAAAATATTCCGTTGGCAAGTGCGGTAGTATTAGGTTACTTAGCCCCTGTTTTTAGTAATCTCATTGGGCGTTTTATGCTTAAAGAGCGCGTGGTATGGTTACAGTGGTTTTTCTTGTTACTTTCCTTTGGCGGAATTCTTTTAGTGGAAGGATTTGATCCTCGCGTCGCTCCTATTTTTGTAGGATTAGGCATTCTTTCAGCATTTTTTTCAGGCTTGGCGCAAAACGTTATTCGCAAGCTCAATACTACTGAGCATGCCCTGGTAATCATCTTTTATTTCCCGTTGGTAACTACTCCTTTAGCAGGGGCTTATTGTTACTTTGTAGAGTGGGTTCCCCCGCAAGGATGGGATTGGGCAATTTTGCTGACCATTGGTGTTGTAACACAGTTTGCACAATATTTTATGACCCGCGCCATCCAATTAGAGGAAATCTCTAAGGTTTCGGTACTGCGCTATGTGAGCATTGTGTTTGCGCTCTCCTATGGCTTTTTCTTTTTCGGGGAAACTTACGATTGGCTAGCCTTTGTGGGTATGGGGCTTACTATTGCGGGAGTCGTGTTGAATGTATGGTACAAACAACGGGTTTCAAAAGTTTAAAAAAAGAGTGTCATTCTTTTAAAATCAGTTCTTTGTTTACAAGTGTATACTGCCGAAGTACTACGAGAGCTTCTTGCGTTTTTCCCTTTTCAATCAAGTTGATGACCGATTTAGGTTCAAATGCTGGGAATGCCTTCTTTTTCAGCTTGGAGAGCATGGCAATGGCTTGTTTAGGACGTTCTGTTTCCAAATAGCACACACTGAGCAGATAAAGCAACGTAGAATTTTTGGGAGCTCGCCGCTGATAGTCTTCCAATAGGGGAATGGCTTCTGCATAGCGCTCTAAACTGTACAATTGGTACGGATTAGGTGCATACGATTTATGTTGGTTTACAGCATTGGGAGAGGCGTTTAAACGCATGGCAATATCGTCGCTAGCGTCTTCTTCTAGTGCTTCTTGCACACTCACGTCTGTTTCGCTATTAGGGCGTGCCTCGTCTCGGGTAGCCTTAGCGGTTCTTGCCAGTGTAGCTGCTGGGGTGTTGGTTTCGGTTGAATCGTTTTGAAAAGTAACACTCGCAATCGTTTGCTCTTCGGCAGCTGCTTTTGTGGGTATTTCGCTCGGCACCGTTTGTTTTTCTTGCGTAATCGGAAAACCGTTAGGCGTGGAAGAGCTAACTTTTTCTTCTTTAAAACGAGGAGGAGGTTGTTTAGCAATTGACCTCGTAGCTTCAACTTCTTTTTCTTCTGGTAAACGCTCTACGGTGAGAGCGTCTTCTTTTGATGCTTCAGAAGAGAGTGGCTCTCGAAGTAGGGTAGGGGCTGTGGTATCTTCTATGGTAAACATGCGTTCCTCTTGCTGCTCCGAGATGCTTTCGAACGCTAACGAGCTATCGGATAGCGAAGCTGGGGAATCCCAGATTACCCAAAAACTTACCATGACTAGTAAAGTTACCGCTGCGGCAATCGAGCCTATATTTTGCCATAAGATAATGCGTTTCCCTGTTGAAGGGTGCGTATGTACCTGCTGCCAACTACTTTCTACGGCTTGCATCCATTGCTCACGTTTTTCAGAAGCCTCGAGGATACTCCAGCCTTCAACAGCATCGTTCCAAAACGAATTTCTCATCATTTTTTTCTCAAACTGATGTTGCTGTTCTGCAGAGAGTTTTCCTTGCAGGTACTGCTGAATCTCTTGGAAAGTAGGGGTATTATCGTGTGGGTTCGTATTCATGATAGCACATCTAGAGCTTCGATACCATGCATGCATAATAGCGAGGCAAGCCAAACGCTATTGACGGTCATTTTTTGTAAGTTTCTTTTTCCGTTTTGAAGGTAGCTTTTTACTTTTTTGATAGAAAACCCGGTAGTTTCTGCAATTTGTTGATACGATTGGCCCTCCAAATAAAATAGCTCCACGCAGCGTTTCTGTTCGGGTTTTAATTTTTGGAGGGCTTCATGCATTTTTGCCAGATTTTCTTCTTTAAAGCTAGGTTCATTAGTAAGATGCATCTCTTCCTGAGTATCCATATGGAGCATCAGAAAATCTTCTTGCCATGCTCCATGTTTTTTGGATTGACTCTGCGCTTTCCGTAGTTCCATAAAGCAATAATTTTTGGTAACCTGATACAGCCATGCACTAAAATTTTGGATTTCGAATTTGTGCATTCTGTTTAATAGCTTTTCAAAAATTGCCATAACAGCATCTTTACTTGCCTCTTCATTTTTTAAATATTTGAGGCAAGTACCCATCACCAAGTGGGCATATCGGCGAAACAACTCGCCGGTAATGGCGGGGTCTTGCTGTTGCCGAAATAGCACCACCAGGTCATGGTCAGATAAATTGTGGAAATCAGAAGTAGAAGGCATCTGACTAAAGTAACATCGTTACAGCATTTTTGCTAGGTTTTTATAGCACTAAGCAGTTTGGGATAAAAGGGTGTCCCTAAACAGCGAGTAACGTGAAGCGTTTTTATTTGCCAAAGGTAAAAACAAAAGCCGCTACGTTAATTCCCGAAAGAAAATCAACATAGCGGCTTATTGCTTGATTTAAGTGTAAAAACTGAATAATATCATTTAAAAGTACTGCTCAGATAAACTACGAGTCACTCCGGCTCAATTGTTTAAATAAATAATTGATTGAATGATCTCATAGGTTAAAGATGTTAGTTTCTGCCCTCAGCAAGACGCCTTGCGTGCTGTAACACGCTCGAAGTATGCTGAGGGCAATCGATGGTTATGTACTTCTTGGCGGGGCGTTCTCACTTCCATCTTTTCAATATTGCAAGAGCAACAAGGGAGTAAAATTCTAAAACACGTAAAAATTAACAAAACTACCAAGTTGCAATACTTGCGCCACTGAGCCAATTTCGGCGAGGCAGCCCCAACGAAAAAGCACAATCATAGCTGATTGATTACCGGATAACTTCAAGAGTTTACCGGCAGTACTTATTAAATTTCAAAGAACATATGAGAGGAACAATTCCCTCCCTTCATTTCATCAGTTTTGAAATACACTTCCGCAACTGATAACTTTTCAATTGCTGCTTTTCTTGTAAAATCTCACTTATTATCAGTAAGAAAATTAAAGATAACTTATATGATGCAAGTATAGCAAACAATTAAATATTTATTTTCCTGAATAAACACTTTTGCTTATTCTCTACAGGTATTGACCCCCTGAAGGTTGAAAAGGTTGTAATATCTGTGTCTAAAAATCTCATTTTTTACTAGGCATTGTAAAGTTAAGAAGCAGATACGTATTCTTTCAACTGAATATGATAACGATCTACGGAATAGATTGTTAGTGCATTGGCATCGGTAATGCGTTCAACGGTTTCTACGTCGGTAGAAAGATATTCAGCTACTTTATTTGCTACTAAGTTTACATAGGCAGGCTCATTGCGTTTGCCTCTATGTGGCGTAGGTGCTAGGTAAGGGCTATCGGTTTCGAGTACCATACGCTTGGTATTGATATGGGGGATTACTGTATCAAGCCCTCCTTTTTTAAATGTGGCGACTCCGCCAATGCCTAGGTAAAAGCCTAGTTCAACAATGCGAGCGGCATCGGCTACAGTTCCTGTAAAACAGTGAACAATTCCTTTGAGAGATCCGTCTTGCAATTCTTCGAGAAGTTCGATAGTCTCTTGCATGCTTTCGCGGGTATGAACCACAATTGGCAAATCATACTGTTTGGCAAATTGTGCTTGTATGCGAAATGCTTCTTTTTGTTGTTCAAAATACGTTTTGTCCCAATATAAGTCGAGTCCCATTTCCCCAACGGCAACGAAAGGCCGCTTTGCTAGCCACTCTTCCACCCAGTATAAATCTTTGGTGAAGTTGTTTGCTACAGAGCAAGGGTGTAAACCCATCATCGGGAAACATTGTGTAGGGTACCGTTCAGCTAGCTGTAACATGGATTCAATAGAAGCTTCGTCGATATTTGGCATAAAAATGTGCGAAACTCCTTGCGAAAACGCTCTTTCCAGCATCTCGTCTCTATCAGCATTGAATTTATCCACGTAAATGTGTGCGTGGGTGTCAATCATTCTTTACTTGCGTTTTTCTTTCAGTACAAAAAAAACAGATTACTTAGAACTTTAAAAGGAAATCGTAAAGATGTTTTTGAGTATTCTGGGGGAATGCCTTACAATCAGTGTCTTATGCTTAAAGCTATGTGGATGCTTTTTTCCCAAAGTTTGCTTCGATAGGGATGAATGCTGCTACGAGGAACCCCGGAATGGTGCAGAGTAACACCCACGTGAAAAAAACTGGGTAGCCCAACCATTCTTGTAAGGAGCCGCTCACCATACCGGGTAGCATCATTCCGAGTGCCATAAAACCTGTTGCCAGTGCAAAATGCGCGGTTTTGTGGGGACCTTCGGCAATGTGAATCATATAGAGCATATAAGCGGTGAAGCCAAAACCATAGCCGAACTGCTCGAGTGCTACGGCGGCACTAATCAATATGAATGAGTTGGGCTGGAATACGGAAAGTAGGATGTAGACTCCGTTGGGAATGTTGATGGCAAGAAGCATCCACCAAAGCCAAAACTTGAGCCCTTTTTGTGATACCACAACGCCCCCGAGTATACCGCCTATGGTAAGAGCAATCACCCCAATAGTGCCATACACCAGCCCTACTTGTGCAGTTTCGAGCCCAAGCCCTCCTTGGGAAGGGGTATCAAGTAAAAAGGGGGAGGCTAGTTTTACAAGCTGGGCTTCACCGAGGCGGTACAACAAAAGAAACGCAACGATAAAACCAATCTTCTTTTTCTTGAAAAAGAGTACAAAAGTGCCAAAGAAAGCTTGTAATGGGTTTTCTGAAGAGCGAGCGGCTCGATCGTATTCTGTTTTTGGAAGAAATACCAGATGCCATATGCCTGAAACGACCAACATGGCTGCAATAGCTCCAAACGTTAGACTCCAAGCGATGGTAGGCTTGTAAACAATTTCCAGATAACCTGCTAGGATGACAATAAGACCTTGGCCGGTAATCATTGCTAGGCGATAAAATGTGCTGCGGATTCCTACAAAAAAAGCTTGTTGATGTTTGGTAAGTCCAATCATGTAAAAACCATCGGCGGCGATATCGTGCGTTGCGGAGCTAAATGCCATTAGCCAAAAGAATGCTAAGGTGAACTGAAAAAAGTTGCTTGTAGGGATGGTAAGGGCTACGCCTGCTAGGGCAGCCCCAATGATAAACTGCATTACGGTAATCCAACTTCGTTTCTTTCCTATTAAATCGATTAAGGGGCTCCATATCGGTTTAATAACCCAAGGTAGGTATAACCAGCTCGTGTAGAGGGCGATTTCCGCATTTGAAATTTCTAGTTTTTTGTACATGATGACCGATACAGTCATCACCATTACATACGGAAGTCCTTCGGTGAAATAAAGGGAAGGTATCCATAACCAGGGGGTTCGTTTCATGGGTAATAAGGAAATGAATTAGTTTTACGGAAAATGTACCATGAGATACGATTGCTTTACGGCTTGTACCTAAAGGCGCAATATACAGTTCATGAAGGAAACTGAGACAGAAAACACGAAACAGGGCTTTGGCATGGCTGCACTGTGGGGGAGTCCGCATTGGCAAGCGTGGTGGAACAACGGAAGCATTGCTTTATTGGGGCTGCTCAATCTGCTGATTTTATATTACACGTTGCCGGTAGTCAGTTTTGGGCAATGGGGCATTTTTATTACCGGTAGTAGCTTTTTAGAGTTACTACGCACCGGGGTAGTGCAATCGGCACTGATTCGCTACACGAGTGGCATGGAAGAAACGAAGCGCATTCCGTATCTATCGGCAAGCCTTTGGATAGGGGGAGGGGTAACGTTGCTTCTGATGGGCGGCTTGTTGGTAGGTGCTCAGCTCAGTGCGCCGTTCGAAAGGGATGCCTATTACCTTTTTTGGCACTACGCTCCTTTGCTGCTGGTTGCTTCATTCCCGTTTATGTTTGCGCAGTGGCACTTGAATGTCAAGCGTTTATTCCTTTTTAGTTTTCGCTTGCGCTTAGTGGTTTTTGGTACGTTTACTTTTTTTGTATTGCTGCATACACTGCAGCCTTTTAATGTAGTGCAAATTGTGTTATTCTATTTACTAGGGCATCTTATCGCTTCGGTAATTACGCTGTACAATGGGCTTTGCGATATATCGATATTGCGATATGCAACCTGGGGCACGTTAAAGAAAATGTTTCATTTTGGTAGATACAGCATGGGCAGCCTTACGGCTCTTAATTTGTTGAAGTCATCAGATACGTTTATGCTGGGAATTTTGGCTTCGCCCGAGTGTCTTGCTTTTTACCACCTTCCACTTCGGCTTACCGAATGGTCTGATTTGCTAATCCGCAGTATGACAGCCAATGCGTACCCTCGCTTGGTATCGGTATTTAATGGGGTGAAGCCCCCCAAAAAAATGCTTCGTTTTCGGAGAATTTGGGGGATGTACCTTGGTGTGACTTTTCTATTTTCGATTCCCGCAGCCTTACTGATGGCGGGGTTGTCTTTTGGGTTAGCCGAAACAGAGTATCAGGCAGTTTGGTGGGGGCTTGCACTGAGTACCGTACTAGCGCCTTTCTTTCGGTTTTCAGGAGTGGCCTTAGAAGCCTTACACTACCCTGAACGCAGTTTTGTTCAAGTGTGGTGTATGGTTTTATTGAATGTGATCGGAAACCTATGGGTTATCCTATCTTTTCAAAAATTATGGGCAGTGGCTCTTGTAACTATTCTAAGCTATTGGGTGGGCGGGGTACTTGGACTCGTATGGGTACATTTTAGTTTCCCGTTGCGTTTGGGAGCGCTATTCAAACAAACGCTCCGTTGGTTGCGGTGGAAAATTCGCTACTTGCTTCAACATTAAAACAGAAATACAATCACAAGGCCAAAACAAATAGCCACAAACATTTCCAAGGCACCGGCCCCTAAATTTCGGTCTTCAATTAATTCTTTGCGTAGTTTAGAACCGGGAATAATGAGGCGGTCAAAATATTGCCGAACTAATACCAAATACAAGACTATGAGGGCAAGGTCGAGTACCAGATATAAAAAACTTTCGCCCCAACCTACAAAAGTACCCGCAATGGCTCTCATAATAATTAAGCTCATAGCAATGAGGTTTCCAGAAAAACTGAGTGCCACGGGAACGTTTTGCGTTTTAAGTTCATCGTGTACTGAATACCCTACAATGCTTATGTAAATTCGCGAAAAAATGATAAGTATAAGTTGCCCCACTACAAAGAAAACGAAGGCGGAAAGCGGCCCGCCTGATTCGCCACTTACAGCCCCTGCTACAATAAGCCCAGAAGCTATGTAGTAAGCACCTTGAACGATACCAGCAGCGATATTGCGCTGTTGGATAATTTCATGTGTGTTTGAGAACTGTTCTAGAATAATGCGATCGTTTACAATTCGGGCGAGGTTCATAGCGACGATGCCGGCTAAAGAGTATGCCGAGACTAACATGATATCGTGCAATAACCCTTGTGTAGCTCCTCTACTAGCCCCCACAAAAACTGCTGTAATCCCTATAAAATACCCTGCTATGCTGATGGCAAAAGCGCTATTATCTTCATGTACAAGTTGATGCCCTATTTTGAATGTTGAAAACCAACTTCGGACATACCGGGCAAACAGAAAAACCAGCGCATATAGAACAATCAAAACGAGGCTGTGTACCAAAGTAGGGTCGAGGGTAAAATTCATAACTATGTTGGATAAGAGAAAATTGTATTTTGATAATGTGAGATCCAAAATGTCGGAAGTTATCCAATCCCAATTTACATAAGGATATTAGATGCGTGCAAATGGAAGAGTGTGTATAACGCAGGTATAAGTATGCCGCACTTTGCCTTGTATGGGAATATGATACAATAATTCGGTTTTGTGCCAAATTCTCCTAATTTTATAGAAGTTTATAACGGATTTGCATTAAAAATTACACAATCATACAACTACTCACTAACTAAAGTAAATATGGAAAATGTAACCCTCAGTACCATTGATATCGTGATTATCATCGTGTATATCTTTGGGATTATTTGGTATGGAATCTCGAAAGGGAAACAAAAATCGTCTGAAGATTACTTTTTAGCAGGGCGAAACATGACTTGGCCCATTGTAGGCATTTCATTATTTGCCGCGAACATAGGGAGTAATACCCTAATAGGGCTTACTTCCGATGCATTTAATACTAATTTAGGAGTGTATAACTACGAGTGGATGGCCGCTGTAGTGTTGGTGTTTTTTGCCATTTTCTTTTTGCCGTTTTATTTGCGCTCGAAAGTATATACCATGCCCGAGTTCTTAGAAAGGCGATACGATACCCGTTCTCGTTACTATTTCTCTTTTATTACCATTGTAGGGAATGTGATTATCGATACGGCTTCTGGACTATATGCGGGTAATTTGATTCTGAAAATCATTTTTCCTGAACTTAACTCAGCAGTAATTATTGCCATGCTTGCATTTGCCGCAGCGGCGTATACGATTCCCGGAGGACTTTCTTCGGTAGTGCACACCGAGGTTATTCAAGCAGTATTGCTGATTGCCGGTTCGATGGTGCTCACCTATTTCTGTTTTAGCGAAGTAGGCGGGTGGGATGGTATGATGGCAGGACTTGCCAATTTGCACGAAGCAGGTACAGTGGCTAAAAACCCCGATGAAGTCTTTAGTTTGGTAGAACCCATGACGGGGAGTCATATGCCTTGGACAGGGTTGCTATTTGGGGTGCCTTTGCTTGGGTTCTATTTTTGGGCAAACAATCAGTTTATGGTACAACGTGTATTGAGTGCAAAAGACTTGAATCATGGTCGTTGGGGCGCTCTATTTGCAGGTTTATTGAAAATACCTGTGATTTTTTTCATGGTGTTACCAGGGGTAGTAGCTATTGTACTTTTCTCCGATTTAGATATTAGCGGATTAAATTATTACATCACCGGCGAAGATGGTGCGGCAGTGCTATGTAGTAATTTGAGTGATTGCCCCAACATGACGTATCCTGTGTTAATCTATAAGTTATTACCAACCGGCTTGCTAGGGTTGGTAATTGCCGGGTTACTCGCTGCGATGTCGTCGAGTATCAGTGCTACTTTAAACTCGGCGTCTACGTTAATCACCATGGATTTTGTTTCAAAACTTGCTCCTAACCTTACTAGCCAAGGGCTTGTACGTGCAGGTCAAATTGCTACAGTAGTACTAGTGATTTTAGCAGCCGCTTGGGCTCCACAAATTGAAAACTTTTCTTCGCTGTGGGATTACCTGCAACTCGTTCTAGGGTTTATTGCTCCACCGGTAGTAGCTGTATTTTTAGTAGGATTATTTTGGAAAAGAGGCAACGGGCATGGTGCTATTGCTAGCCTTATTGGTGGTTTGCTTATCGCTGTTTTTATGATTGTGATTAAGCTGAATGGCATGGTGCCTACAATAAGCGAGATGCACTTTTTGCATACTGCGCCATTGCTTATGGTGGCTTGTATACTAATCCATGTAGTAGTGAGCCTTGCGACGCCCGCCCCTTCCATCGAAAAAATTGAGCATCTTACCTGGCATGTGGGCATTTTCAAAGCTGAAACGGAAGAACTGAAGGCTTTACCATGGTACAAAAACTACCGTATCTTGGCTGTGTTCCTTTTGATTATCACAGCTATTGTAGTAGGGATGTTTTGGTAAAACGGCATAAACGAGATACTGTAAATATGGAAACTGTAACAGGTGAAACTCAACTTTACAAAGGCGAGTACGACGTATTAGCGGTGGGGGCATTGTTGATTGATTTAATTGGGCAAGATGTTGCCAATCACCTAGGCGATACCAGTGAGTTTCAACGCTTCCAAGGAGGTAGTGCTGCCAATCTGGTGTGCAATATGGCTAAATTGGGGTATAAAACGGCATTAGTAGCCTCCATTGGAGAAGACTACCTTGGTGATTATCTGTTAGAAACCCTTACCGATGTAGGTGTAGATACCCAGTTTATCGAACGGAAGGATGCATTTCCTACGTCGTTGGTGATGATATCGCGTAGTTTGGGGCAAGCCGATTGGCTTGCCTACCGAATGGCCGATAAGCAGCTTGACGCCAAACAAGTCCCCGACGAGGTATTTCAGCGAATCAAACTTTTTCATTCTACCTGTTTTGCACTGAGCCGCAGACCCGCTCAAACCGTGGTAATGCAATTGGCTAATAAAGCAAAAGAAGCCAATATTCCGCTCAGCTTAAACGTGAAATTTTCGCCCAAAAATTGGGCGCATCCTAGAGAAGCTGTTCGGTTGGTCAAAGATTTCTGCGCTTTAAATCCGCTAGTGAAAGTTGGGCAAGAAGATGTAATTAATTTATTCCCTAATGAAAACCTCGGAAAAAAGACAGCCATTCAGCGTTTTCACGAGTGGGGAGCAAAAGTAGTAGCGCTTACTTTTGGGAAAGATGGTAGTATGGTTTCGGGAAACCCGGACGAAGAACCTGTATTTATACCAGCTACACCGCCTGAACGCTTGGGTGATAGTACCGGCAGTGGCGATACCTACTGGGCAGCATTCTTAGGGGCTTGGCTTTCAGGAAAAAGTATTGAACAATGTGCCCAAGAAGGAAGCAAACTGGCGAGTATTAAGCTATCGTACCAAGGGCCATTACCTCCTGGGCTCGATCGAAAAGTCCTCGAAGAGTAAACCTCATCACTATGTTAACATTAAACTAGTAAGTATGGAATATATCATTGCGCTAGATCAAGGAACTACCAGTTCAAGAGCTGTACTATTCGATACGCAAGGAAAGTTAATAGACCTTACCCAACAAGAGTTTACCCAATATTTCCCAAAGCCAGGTTGGGTAGAACACAACCCCGACGAAATTTGGCAATCGCAGCGGGATGTATTAGAGCAACTTATCGCTAAAAATCAGCTTAGCCCACTCCAAATCAAAGCGATAGGCATAACAAACCAACGAGAAACCACCATTGTGTGGAATAAGAAAACCGGTAAGCCGGTGTACAATGCCATCGTTTGGCAAGACAAACGCACTGCCCCAATTTGCGAAACGCTAAAGAAGCGGGGAGGGCTTGAAGAAAGCATTCGAAAAACCACCGGCTTAGTGGTTGATTCTTACTTCTCTGCCACCAAAACCATGTGGATTTTAGAGCATGTTGAAGGAGCCCGAGCTCTAGCTGAAAAGGGTGAACTCGCTATGGGTACGGTAGATACATGGCTGATTTGGAAACTGACCCAAGGGGAGCGATTCGTAACTGATTACACCAATGCCTCGCGTACGATGTTATTTAACATTAAAACATTACAATGGGAGGAACCACTATGCAAAGAGCTTGAAGTGCCCACTTCGATGCTACCTACCGTGCAGCCTTCTGCTTCTGTTTTTGGGTATTGGGAATATGAAGGGCACAAAATTCCGATTGCAGGGGTAGCAGGCGACCAACAAGCAGCACTTTTTGGACAAGCCTGTTTTGAACCAGGAATGGCTAAAAATACCTACGGCACGGGCTGTTTCATGTTGATGAATACAGGTGAGGAACCCGTCTTTTCAAAGAATGGTCTACTAACCACCATTGCATGGGGAGTAAACGGAGCGGTGGAGTATGCACTTGAAGGCAGTATTTTTATAGCCGGTGCGGCGATACAGTGGCTGCGCGATGGGCTAAAAATTATAGAAAGCGCACCTGCTTCTGAAGCTTTGGCTGCACAAGCAGCCGAAGGTCATGGCGTATATGTAGTACCGGCATTTGCTGGATTAGGTGCTCCCTATTGGGATATGTATGCAAGAGGTGCCATTTTTGGGCTTACCCGCGGAACTACACAGGCAGATATTACCAAGGCAACGCTCGATGCTCTTGCATACCAAACGCGCGATGTGTTGCAAGCAATGGAACAAGACTCAAAACTAATACTTCAGATGCTGAAAGTAGATGGAGGAGCGGCTGCCAATAATTTAATGATGCAGTTTCAGGCCGATATTTTAGGAGTACCTGTAGAGCGCCCTGCTTCCGTAGAAAGCACAGCCACTGGAGCTGCCTACCTTGCAGGAATTACTACACAAGTTTGGCAACAAAATGAAATTATACGCAAGCGCCGTATTGATACAACATTTACTCCCACTATGGATAAACCCCGGCGAGATACGTTATACAAAGGGTGGCAAGCGGCAGTAAAGCGTTGTATGGGTTGGGAAAAAGAGATGCAATAGCCTTTGGTAAATTTTCTACAGCTTGGCGACATCGCGGATGAGAATTTGCTTTCGATTGAAATTGATTAAGTTCTGATTGCGCAAATCGTTGAAAGTAGTGGTTACCGTTTGCCGCGAAGTAGCAGTCAGCAAGGCAATCTCTTTATGGGTAAGCGAAAGTTTAATCATAGTTTCGCTGCCTACCTTAACCCCTTTTTCTTCAGCCATCTCTTTTAGAAACTCAATAATGCGTATGCGCGAATCTTTAAAAACTAGCGATTCTACTTTTCGTTCTAGGCGTTTAATACGCATGCCCATTAGCTTGAGAAGTTTCAAACTAAGAGTTTTATGGTTTCTTAGTAGTTCATGCATCGATTCTACAGTGAGCAAACATACGGTAACGTCGTTGATTGCCTGGGCAAAGTCGCTTCGGTTGTTTTCGCCAACCAGAGCCAATTCCCCAAATAAATCGCCTTTGGTTAAAATTGCCTTGATAGTTTCGTTACCATCAGTGCTATATGCCCCAATTTTCACTTTTCCGTCTGCTAAAAGATACACATGTCTTGCGGCATCTTCTTGTAAATAGATGAAGTCCCCTTTTGAGAAGTGTAAGAATTGATGTGCGCAACATTGTTGTAAATCTTCCATTTTATGTGGGCACAGAAGCCGGTACAAGTCTACTTCTTCAAGAAACCAAATACTTTTCTCTGACATAGTGCGAGTTATAGATGTTTTTTCTTAGACACTTAAACGTGGAAAGCGGATAGAGAATTCACTATCCTTAAAGAGAAGTGTTTATCTCAAATATAAATAGGCTCTACAAAATAACAGGCAAGTCCACTTAACTAATTCAACAATGCATAGGCGAATCACAAACTCCATCGATTTCATACATAAAGCAAACGGATGTACGCATTTCGGTGTGGTATTGTATAAGGCGAGTAGGCCAGAAGAAAATTTTCGATTTATGCAACCGATTGCAAGGATAATTATCCGCTATTTCATAATTTTATTAAGGAAAGAATATTGAATTTTTTAGAATTCTACTTATTTTAGATTTACTAACATATTAAGCTTATGTTACGCTTTATATGTGATGTACCCTACTATCACAAAATAATATGAAAATGGAAACTACAACGCTTACATCCTTCTCTGTTGCTCATAGACCCATTCTTTTGCGGTATTCCCCTTTGTGAGCAAGTCTTATGGCCTATTTTTTAAATCGCATATCAGTTTCTTTATCCGATAGGGTAAATGTTTACTTATATACTCTCTCTCTACATTTTAAACTTTAAACAAGCATGAAAATGAGGAAAAATTACAGATTTCTAAGGTTCTCCTTGGCATTGCTGTGGTGCTTCGGGATTACTTGGTTTGCCTACGCACAAGGTACGGTAAACGGTAATGTAACCGATGAAAATGGCGAACCCCTACCAGGGGTGAGTGTGGTTTTTAAAGGAACTACAACAGGAACGACTACCGATTTCGATGGAAACTATCGGTTAAATGTGCCTTCTGGCGCAACTACGCTAATTTTTAGCTATGTAGGGTATTTACCCAAAGAAGTTGAAATTGGCGGACAGTCCACAATCAACATTCAGATGGAAATTGATGTGGAAACACTCTCTGAAGTAGTGGTTGTAGGCTATGGAACACAGGATAAGAAAGAAATCACCAGTTCGGTAGCCAGTATTAGTTCTGAAGATTTCAACGGTGGTAACGTAAACGATGTGTCGCAACTATTACAAGGTAAAGTAGCCGGCTTAACAATCGCTCGTGCGGGTAGTAACCCAAGTGGCGGTTTTAACATCCGTCTTCGTGGACTTTCTACGGTAGGGCAAAACACAAGCCCTCTCATTGTAATCGATGGAGTGATTGGCGCCGATTTGAATAGTGTTGACCCTAATGATATCGAGACTATTGATATCTTGAAAGATGGTTCAGCTGCTGCAATTTATGGTACTCGGGGTTCTGCCGGGGTAATTTTGGTAACTACCAAACAAGGAAAAGCCGGAAGAACAAAGGTGGACTACAACGGCTATGTTTCGGCAGAAAATGTAGCAAGAACAGTACAGGTGATGGATCGTGATGAGTTTTTGAGCCGCCCCGGTAATGTTGCTGTTGACGAAGGCGCCGATACAGATTGGTATGATGAAATCACAAGAACTGCGATTTCGCATGTACACAACTTGGCACTCTCAGGCGGTACAGAGAAAACAACCTATCGTGCTTCGATGAATTATCGTGCAATTGATGGGGTTTCTATCAATAGCGGATTCCGTCAATTAAATGGGCGTTTAAATTTGACTCAAAAAGCCTTGAATGATAAGTTAACGCTAACTACAAACTTGGCGGTTACCACTCGTAATTCTGATTTCGGATTCGATCAAGCATTCCGCTACGCTGCTATCTATAATCCAACAGCACCTGTTCGTTCAGATGACCCTGAGTTTGCTCCATTTGGTGGGTACTTCGAAAAGCCTCTTTTCGATTACTTCAACCCTGTGGCTATGTTAGAGCAAAACGTTAATGAAGGGAAACGCAAAATTTTGAATATGGCGTTTCAAGCCGATTACGATATTGTAGAAGGTTTACGTGCAACAGTACGTTATGGTACGCAAACAGAGAACAATTTCAACGGGTGGTATATTAGCAAAGAAGCATTTTGGAATGGCCCAGACGGCAGAGCTGCAAACGGCTTAGGGCGTGCACAGCGCAGAACCGACGAAAGTTTCAACGAACTATTCGAAGCTACCTTAAACTACGACAAGACTTTTGGCGATGTGAACCTATCGTTATTAGGTGGATATTCATACCAAGAATTTGTGTTTGAGGGGCATGGAGCTACCGCCGGTAATTTCTTGACCGATGCATTTAGCTATAACAACTTAGGTGCCGCACTAGATTTCGATAATGGTTTGGGCGATGTGTTTAGCTATAAAAACAACTATAAGTTAGTTGGCTTCTTTGGTAGAATTAATTTGAACTATCAAGGTACTTATTTCTTCTCAGCGAGTGCTCGCCAAGAAGGATCAACTCGCTTTGGAGATGGCAACAAATGGGGACTTTTCCCTGCGGTAAGTGCAGGGGTTACTATCAGTAACTTAGTAGATATCCCAATGGTGGATAACTTGAAATTCCGTGCTAGTTACGGGGTAACCGGTTCAATCCCCGGGGAAAGCTACTTGTCATTGTCTACCCTTGTCTCTGGTGGTACGTTCTTCTACGATGGGGCTTTTGTACCAAGTTTCAGCCCTGCTAGAAACGAAAACCCAGACCTAGGTTGGGAAACCAAAGCGGAGATTGACTTCGGTTTAGACTTTGCGATGTTTGATAACCGCTTAACGGGTACAATGGATTACTACAGCCGTACTACTACCGACTTAATTTACAATGCAACAGTACCTGTACCACCAAACATTACAGACCGTAAATTCTTGAATGTAGGGGAGTTTACAAGTAACGGTTTTGAGTTTGCTGCAAACTTTTTGGCAGTAGATAACGGAAACTTCACGTGGACACCTGGTGTCAACTTCTCGACCTTTAATGTGGAGTTGACTTCTTTATCAAATGATGAGTTTGATTTTGGGGGTGAGCAGCTAATCTCTAACCTAGGTTCTCCCGGTCAGAATAACACTAACTTAATTCGTATAGCAGAAGGTGAACCTTTTGGACAAATTTGGGGCTTAGTATACGACGGATTAAATGAAGATGGTACTTGGAGATTCCGCGACTTGAACGGAGATGGAACCATTAATGAAGCTGATGAGCAAGTAATTGGTAACGGTTTGCCCGACTTCCAAATTGGTATAACTAACTCATTCACTTTCGGGAATTTCGATTTCAACTTCTTGTTACGTGGTGCATTTGGACACGATTTGGTTAATACCTATCGTGCATTCTACGAACTACCTCAGTTAGCAACATACAATGTGGTAAAAACCGATTTGTATAACGAAAACCTAACCGAAACGACTGGTAGATACAGTAGCTTACACGTGGAAAATGCTTCATATATCCGTTTGGATAACTTTACATTGGGCTATAGCTTCAAGCTACCAGAAAACTCTCCGGTTACCAAAGCACGTTTATATCTTTCAGGACAAAACTTGTTCTACATCACCGATTATACCGGTGCTGACCCTGAAGTGCGTTTCGATGATGCCGGCGATATCTTAGCACCCGGTATTGATCGTCGAAATACTTGGGCGCGTACTCGTACCTTTGTGTTCGGTGCCAATATTAGTTTCTAATCAATCGGCTTAAACAAATGGTATAATTAGCTGAGTAATCTATACTTAGCAAATAAATTTTAACCTGTTTATTTCAAATTTACAGTAATTATGAAAAGAAAATATTTAATAGGAAGGATGGCCTTCATCGGGATTTTCACGACATTATTCAGTTTGTCGTGTACCGACTTAGATGAAGAGGTCTTTGATCAAGTTACGAGTGACAACTTCTTTAATACAGAAGAAGAATTCGTCGCTGCCTTAGGGGCGGGGTACACTGGCTTATACGGTTTGATGACAAATGCCAACGTATATTCGTTGCAAGAAGTAACTTCAGATGAGATGGCAGTACCTACACGTGGTGCCGACTGGGACGACGGTGGTAACTGGCGTAGATTACATACACATGGCTATACACTGGATGACGATAGAATTCGAGACGGTTGGAACTTTTGCTTTGGAGGTATCAGTACTTGTAACCGCTTGATTGCCCAATTCGAGGAAATTCCTTCAGATAATAGCGCAGCATTTATTGCTGAGTTGAAAGGACTTCGTGGCTTATATTACTATTGGCTACTCGATTTGTATGGTAATGTACCTATCGTAACCGGTTTTGCTGATGCTGACCCTAACCCTTCAACACGTCCGCGCACTGAAGTTTACAATTTCTTGGAGCAAGAGCTTACAGCAATTGCCGGCGATTTGACGCAAACTGTAGGAGGGGCTGCTTATGCGCGTGTGAACTACTACACAGTACAAGCAATTCTTGCAAAATTATATCTTAATGCCGCGGTATATAAAGGTTCTCCTGAATGGGCAAAGGCTTCTGCTGCTTGCGATGAAATCATTAACTCCGGTAGATTCAGCTTAGCATCGAACTACAGCGATAACTTTATTGCAGAAAACCAAGGTTCTCCTGAGTTTATTTTTGCAATCCCTTATGATGAAGTATTTGCCACAGGGTTCAACCTTGCGCAAATGACGTTGCATTACGGTAGCCAAGGGACGTTCAATCTACAAGAGCAGCCATGGAATGGGTTCTGTACGTTAGAAGAGTTCTATAATTCTTACGAAGATGGCGATTTACGCAAAGCCAATAACTTCATTGTTGGGCCTCAGTTTACCTCAACTGGAGCACCGGTAGTGGATGGTGCTGCAGAAGCTGATGACCCTGATGGTCCTGAACTAAACTTCACTCCTGAAATCTCTAGTTTAGGGCGTGCCCTTCGCCAGCAAGGAGCTCGCGTTGGAAAATTCCAATTCGAAACTGGTGCTCAGCAAAGCTTGAACAACGATTTCGCTATATTCCGTTATTCCGATATTCTCTTAATGAAGGCAGAAGCAGAATTCCGTTTGGGTAACACAGGTGTAGCACTTTCGTTAGTGAACCAAATCCGTGAGCGTGCAGGTGTAGCTCCTTTCACCACACTAACCGAAGATAACTTGTTAGCAGAGCGTGGACGTGAAATGTTCTCTGAAACATGGAGACGTTCTGACCTTATCCGCTTTGGAAAATACAATGATCCGTGGTGGGAAAAACCTGCAACAGATCCTCACGTAAACATTTTCCCGGTGCCTCGTTCGCAGTTAGATGCTAACCCTAACTTGCAACAAAACCCGGGTTACTAAAATCGCATCTTAAACTTTGATAAAGAAAGCAAGTGGTCTTAACTGCTTGCTTTCTTTTGTTTTCATCCTTTTTACTTTTACGTAAATCAGTTGATAAAAATATGGATAGGCGTAGTAGGGCATATATATACTTTTTAACAGTAGTATTTTTTTTGGGGTGCGGAAAGGGTACTGACCAACAGCAAAAC
>CAYMYI010000001.1:0-1164 GCA_964394585.1 uncultured Roseobacteraceae bacterium | reverse complement strand
GTAGAGCAAACCTTATTTACACAAATGCCCGCTTCTCATACCAATATTCAGTTTGCTAATACGCTAGTTTCTTCCGAAGAATTTAATACCTACACGTATCGTAACTTTTACAATGGAGGGGGCGTTGGGTTAGGTGATATCAACAACGATGGACTGCCTGATATATACCTCTGTGGGAATATGCAACCCAACAAGCTTTATCTTAATAAAGGAAATTTTCAATTTGAAGATATTACCGAGCGTGCCGGTGTGGCATGCCAAGGTGTGTGGTCATCTGGTGTAAGCTTTGTAGATATCAATGCGGATGGATGGCTCGATATCTACGTATGTAAATCGGGGACACCGGAAGGGGAAAATCGCAATAACGAATTATTTATAAACAACGGCGATTTAACTTTTACAGAAAAATCCGTAGAATACGGTATCGCCGATAAAGGCCTTTCTACCCATGCTGCTTTCTTCGATTATGATCGCGATGGCGACCTCGATTGCTATCTTTTAAATAATTCATTTCGCCCAGTGGGGGGCTATGATATTCGTCCGGGGCAACGCGAAATACGAGACCCCGAAGGTGGAAATAAGCTCTACCGAAACGACGGAGGTACCTTTACCGACGTAAGCGAACAAGCCGGTATTTACGGCAGTATGATTGGCTTCGGACTAGGGGTTACCATTGGCGATGTAGACCGCGATGGCTGGCAAGATATTTACGTTTCCAACGATTTTTTTGAGCGCGATTACCTCTACATGAACAACGGTGATGGCACATTTACAGAATCAATCACCGAGCAAATGCCCGAAATTAGCCTTAGCTCTATGGGGGCTGATATGGCAGACCTGAATAATGATGGATTCCCCGAAGTATTTGTAACGGATATGCTACCCGAAGACGATGCGCGCATGAAAACTAAAACTGCGTTTGAAAATTGGGATAAATATCAGTTGAATGTTAGCAAAGGGTATCACCGGCAATTTACGCGGAATGCTCTGCAGCTCAATCGGCAGAACCGGACATTCTCTGAAGTAGGGCGTATGGCAAATGTGTTTGCAACCGATTGGAGCTGGGGGGCACTTATTGTCGATTTTGACAACGATGGACTGAAAGATATTTTCGTTGCCAATGGAATATACAAGGATCTTACCGATCAAGATTACATCCAGTAT